>NZ_LARL01000058.1:0-19254 GCF_000980295.1 Odoribacter sp. N54.MGS-14
AAAAATGCGGAATCGGGTACTATTGTTTCCACGATATCGATCTGGTAGAAGAAGCCGATACCATCGAAGCCTACGAAGCCAATCTGCAGGAAATAGTTGCCTATGCCCGCAAGAAACAGGCTGAAACAGGGATCAAACTATTGTGGGGAACAGCGAATGTCTTCGGACATGCCCGTTATATGAACGGAGCAGCTACCAATCCCGATTTCGATGTCGTGGCACGGGCTGCTGTCCAAATAAAAAACGCATTGGATGCCACTATCGCCCTCGGAGGTGAAAACTATGTTTTCTGGGGAGGCCGTGAAGGTTATATGTCCCTACTGAATACCGATCAGAAGCGTGAAAAGAACCACCTCGCCCTCCTATTGGCCAAAGCGCGGGATTATGCCCGTAGCCAAGGTTTTAAGGGAACATTCCTGATCGAACCCAAACCGATGGAACCGATGAAACACCAATACGACGCAGATACAGAAACGGTAATCGGTTTTCTTAAAGCACACGGCCTCGATAAAGATTTTAAAGTAAATATCGAAGTCAACCATGCCACTCTCGCCGGCCATACGTTCGAACACGAATTAGCCTGTGCTGTCGATGCCGGCATGTTGGGCTCCATCGACGCCAATCGGGGTGATTATCAGAACGGCTGGGATACCGATCAATTCCCGATCGATAACTTCGAATTGGTTCAGGCAATGATACAAATCATCCGGAACGGTGGATTGGGAACCGGAGGAACCAATTTCGACGCTAAAACCCGGCGCAACTCTACGGATTTGGAAGATATCTTCATTGCACACATTGCAGGAATGGATGCTTTTGCCAGAGCGCTTGAAAATGCAGACCGCCTGTTACGCGAATCTCCCCTCTGCAATATGCTCAAAGCACGCTATGCTTCTTTCGATACAGGCGCAGGAAAAGCATTCGAAGAAGGTAAACTTTCGCTGGAAGATCTGCGGGAATATGCGATCGCTCACGGAGAACCCAAACAAACCAGCGGTAAACAAGAACTATACGAAGCAATGATCAATATGTATATTTAACCATTGTCAAGTCGCCAAACTTTTGTAATTTTACATCATTCTGTACAACAGGATAGCTAGTCTATTACCATTGAATGATCTGTTTATGTCAATCGAACTACACAAAATCTACAAACGTAAAAAGAGCGACCGGGACATTTTCCAGGAATTAATGCCCTTCAAAATCAAAGAAATTCTTTTGATCGCCAATTATTATGATGCTTATACCATCGAACGGGAAGGGCAATTCACCGATAAAATCGTGGGGGAATATTTACAGGTCAACCTGTATACCGCCCCCCGTTTTACTTCTGTCGCCAGCGAAGCAGAAGCCCTGAAGATTTTGTCCGAAAGGCATATCGACCTGATCATCCTGATGGCCGGTCTGGACAAACAAACTCCTTTGGTCATCAGCCGTCATCTGAAAGATTTGTATCCGAATATCTGTCAGCTGATGCTGGTAAACAACAATTCGGACCTGGCCTATTTTCATACTATAGAAGATCGGTTGTACGAATCTATCGAAAGGTTGTTCGTCTGGAACGGTTCCACCAAGATATTCCTGGTCATGGCCAAATACATCGAGGATAAAATGAACCTCGACCGGGACACCCATTTGGGAGATATCCGGGTAATCCTATTGGTCGAAAACTCGATCCGGTATTATTCCCGTTATTTGCCTTTACTTTATACTGAGGTCATGACACAAACTCAGGAACTCATTTTCTCAGAACCTCAGGACAACGATATGAGTATTGTGATGAAAATAAGGGTAAGACCGAAAGTAATATTAGCAACCAACTATGAAGAGGCAGTATACGTTATCGATCATTACCGGGAAAATCTGATCGGAGTCATATCGGATGTGCGCTATAAACGGAATGGAGAGGAAGATGAAGAAGCCGGAATCGAATTGATCCGCTATGTCAAGCGAACCGGAGCGTATATTCCCTGTATGCTTCAAAGCCAGGAGATAGAAAATACAGTAAAAGCAGAAGAGTTGCATGCTGCTTTTATTAATAAAAATTCCCCGACTCTGGCTCATGATATCCAGGATTTTATCAAAGGATATCTGGGATTCGGAGATTTTATTTTCCGGAACAAAAACGGAGAACCGATCGACAGAGCCACTTCGATAGAAGAATTTAAACAAAAACTGCTGAGCATCCCGGATGAATCTTTGATATACCACTCCATTCGCAACGGTATTTCCACCTGGTTAATGGCCCACCGGGAAATTACTTTAGCGAAACATCTGAAAAGATACCGGTTTGAAGATTTCCCTACTCCGGCCGAAATGCGGCAATTCATCCTACGGGTATTCGAAGCGGCAGAACTGAAAAAAATCAAAGGGCGGATCATCAATTACAACCCCAAATTAGTCGATTCGAACCGTTACATCACCCGTTTAGGTAAAGGTTCCTTCGGAGGTAAAGGCCGGGGAATGGCTTTCCTGTCCAATTTTATCGAAAACGTCGATTTTAAGAAGCTGATCCCGAAACTAAAGATAGAAATTCCGAAAACGGCGATCATCGGTGTGGATGAATTTGATAACTTCATAGATAACAATGGGTTGAGTCGGATTATTTATAGTGATGAAAGTTACGAAGAAGTGAAAGCGGCCTTCATAGCGGCTCCCTTATCTCAAAAACTCAGGGACAAGCTCCGCTCCTACCTGGAAGTGATGCGTAAACCCTTGGCCGTACGCTCGTCCGGTTTGTTCGAAGATTCGCTCAGTCAGCCTTTTGCAGGTGTTTATTCTACGTATTTGATTCCCAATAACCACCCCGATATCGAACGCCGGATCGACGATCTCGAAACTGCCGTAAAACTGGTGTATTCATCGATATTCACCGATAGTTCGAGAGCTTACTTTCACGCGATCGACTGTATGATCGAAGAAGAAAAAATGGCGGTAATCCTCCAGGAGGTAGTAGGAAACGAATACAACGGAAAATATTATCCCAACATCAGTGGAGTCGCCCAATCCTATAACTTCTATCCTTTTTCTTACATTAAACCGGAAGATGGATTTGCAGTCATAGCACTGGGCCTTGGAGCATATGTGGTGGGGGGAGAAAAGACCTATCGTTTTTGTCCCCGTTATCCCAAATTGCAACTGGCCTCTATCCAGGATATGGCCCGGGATTCGCAAAAATATTTTTATGCCATAGACATGATCCATCCGGACTACAATCTGGTGAAAGACGGTGAAGATGCCGCTATCCGATCTTATGACTTGAAAGCGATAGAAGAAGACGGTAATTTACAGCATTGTGCTTCGGTCTACGATTTTATGAACGACCGCATAGGTTTCGATTTCAGTGTACGTGGCCCCCGGATTGTCAACTTTCCGGACATACTGCAATACGACTATATTCCTCTGGCTTCGACCCTGGATATACTGCTGGATATTTTCTCCCAGGCGATGGGAGCTCCCGTCGAAATGGAATTTGCAGTCAATCGGGAAAACAAAGAATGGAAATTTTATGTCCTGCAGATCAAACCCCTGATCAAAAATGAATATCATATGGATATCGACAAAGAAAATATCGATATGAGTAAAGCGATCTTACGGGCCGACAAAGGAATGGGCAACGGGAAAATCACCGACATTCAGGATCTGATTTATGTCGATCCCCGACATTTCGACCGCTTGCGCACCGAACAGATGGCCGAAGAAGTGAAATTTTTCAATGAAAAATTAAAAGCCACCGACACCCCCTATATCCTGATCGGACCGGGACGTTGGGGAACACGGGACAAATTGACCGGCATTCCTGTATTGTGGTCGGATATTTCTAAAGCCAGGATTATCGTCGAACAAGGATTAAGGGATTTCCCCCTGGACGCTTCGCTGGGGTCCCATTTCTTTCACAATGTGACTTCCATGAATGTCGGATACTTTGCCGTACCTTACGAATCGGACAGCTCCTTCATCAATTACGACATTATTCAAAATCAGCAATTGATCGAAGAAAAAGAATTCGTCCGCCACGTCCGGTTTGCCAAACCCGTAACGGTCTATATGGATGGCAAAAAACAGACTTCTGTAATCGTAGAATAGCCTTACCGGTAAAAAGGGAGCCGGACAGATAAAACAGCAACAACGAATAAAACGATGCAATCCAGTTTTAAACCGTTACTCCTGTTTTAACTGTCGGCACCGTTTTATCTACCGGCTAAAAGCCGCTATCCGTTTTATTCAACCGTAACTGATTTCGCCAGGTTTCTGGGTTGATCCACGTTGCGTCCTTTATTAACGGCAATGTAATAAGCCAGCAATTGCAAAGGGATGGAAGCTACTAAAGGAGCAAAAGGTTCCAACACATGAGGTACTTCGATGCAATAATCGGCAATATCGTGTACCAACTGGTCGCCTTCACTGACAATAGCGATTACTTTTCCTTTCCGGGCTTTGATTTCCTGTATATTACTAATGGTCTTTTCGTATATACTATCGGTAGTTGCAATAGCTACTACCGGCATTTCTGCATCGATAAGTGCTATAGGTCCATGTTTCATTTCGGCAGCAGGATATCCCTCGGCATGGATATAAGAAATCTCTTTCAATTTCAATGCTCCTTCCAAAGCGGCCGGATAGTTATAGCCACGTCCCAGATAAATGAAATTACGGGCATAAGTAAATATCTTAGATAATTCCTTTACCGGCTCGGCATTTTTCAAAACCATAGAAATCTTTTCAGGTATACCCTGCAACTCTTTTACCATTTCTTCGAAACGAGCTTGGGTAATAGTCCCTTTCTGCTGAGCAATAGTCAAGGCCAACATCGAAAGTACGGTTACCTGGCCGGTAAAAGCCTTGGTGGAAGCCACGCCGATCTCAGGTCCGACATGAATATAAGAACCCGAATCCGTAGCCCGGGCAATCGAAGAACCGACTACATTACAGATGCCGTAGATAAATGCCCCTTTCGATTTCGCCAGCTCTATCGCAGCCAGGGTATCGGCCGTTTCTCCCGACTGGGATATGGCGATCACGATATCTCCCGGATGGATCACCGGATTCCGGTAACGAAATTCCGACGCATATTCCACTTCAACAGGGATACGGCACAAATCTTCGATCAAATGTTCGCCGATCAAAGCAGCATGCCAGGAAGTACCACAGGCAACAATTACAATCCGGTTGGCATTCAGGAATTTATCCCGATTATCGATTACGCCGGAAAGTACCACACTATTTCCTCCTACATTGATTCTGCCCCGGATACAATCCTGTAAAGTACGAGGTTGTTCATAAATCTCTTTCAACATAAAGTGGGGATAACCTCCTTTTTCCAACTGGCTTAAGTTCATAGCCAGCTTTTTTATCTCAGGAGTGATTTCCACATTATTCAAATCCACTACTTTCAAAGGCTCTCCCCTACGAATCACCGCAATCTCTTCATCATTGAGGTAAACGACCTTATCCGTATATTCCACAATAGGCGTAGCATCCGAAGCTAAAAAAAACTCATCCATACCGATTCCGACAACCAAGGGGCTACTTTTACGGGCAGCTATGATCTCGTTGGGATTGCTTTTGTCCATCAATGCAATCGCATAAGCACCGATCACCTGATGCAAAGCCAACTGTACACCTGTACATAGATCCACCTGGTTGGTACGCATAATATACTCTACTAAATACACGATGACTTCGGTATCCGTATTACTGCGAAAAATATATCCTTTATTTTCCAATTCGGCCCGTAACACCGTATAGTTCTCGATGATACCGTTATGGATCAGGGCCAGATTTTTCGATTGGGAATAATGGGGATGTGCATTTACATCATTAGGTTCCCCGTGAGTAGCCCAACGAGTATGGGCTATACCGATACAACCCGATATATCTTTCGACTCGGCAAAACGCTCCAGATCAGCCACCTTGCCCTTCGTCTTATAAACATTCAATTCTTGATTATCCGAAATCAAGGCAATACCTGCGCTGTCGTATCCACGATATTCAAGACGATGCAAACCTTTGATCAGAATAGGATAAGCTTCTTTAGTTCCTATATAACCTACTATTCCACACATAAATTTTTATTTTAGCCCCTTAGGCTTATTTCTATTTTCCATAAATTCGGAAACAAAAATATAATATCGATAGCAAAGTAGGTTGGGTAGTAACATTTTTTTACAACATTTTAAACTTTATACATGTTTTATTACTTTCATAAAGCAGCGCTGACAATCGAATTCCAATCGGAACCGATGTTTGTCGTTGACCAGAAAAAGCGGAAATTCCAAATCTTTGTTTTTCTGCATTTTTCGGCAACGTCCTAATTCATACAACAGGCAATAACGGGTATGCATTAAATCTTTTTCCCCCGACTGAAATCCCGATTTCTCAAAACATGCTCCGACAACAGGTACCCCACAAGCTTCATAGAAATTTTTCGCTCCCTGATTAGCAATATTATAGTGCCAATCGGCTTCAACGGGAACAGAAGTCAGGGGCTTCCTATGTCCCGGTAACATTTTCTCCCGCCGGGCTTCTCTGGCCTCTATCAATTCTTCCAATAATTTCCGACGTAATGCATTGGCCGCTGCTGCCGGAATAAATAAGACCTCTTCGCCGTTCAAATCTACACTCTCACACTCAAAATCGGAATCTCCGCATTTCAGGAGTTGTTGTTTGAGGCGTTCTGCCTGCTGAGGATTCTGTGCCTTTTCAAAAGTTTCTTCCGAGCGTAAAATCACTTGTACGCCATCTTCGTCGGTCACTTCCAGCCATAAACAGCGATCCGCTGTCCATGCTTTTATTTTTATCCGGATCTTCCGTACGGATTTCACTTTGTCCAAACGGATATTAAAGCGATGATCGTAATTCCGGAACAATTCGGTCCCCGGCCGGAGCTTTACCGTTTCATTACAAACAATCCGGTTTCCCACAGCTTCATTGACCTTTATCCCTTTCAATCCGCCCTGCTCCAAATAGCATAATCCGTCTCCGTTCGCCAACTCCCCGATAGCATCCAAAATAATAGTATTTCCCTTTATTTCTTTAACTATCCCTATCTTTTTTCCCATCGATTTCGGCGTATCCATATTAACTAATCCCCTGTGCCGTCCCCTGATAAAATAATCGGAACTTCCCCGGCTGAAACTCCGCTCAGGATCTGCTTCGAATGCCGACAGGATATGTCCGGAACCACTCCGCACAATGCCGGGGTGGTTCCCGATCAGCGAAGAATAATAATTCGTAACATTCGCCACATAATTCTCATCCTTCAGGCGCCCTTCTATTTTAAACGAATCGACTCCGGCTTCTATTAAATCATCGATATAAGAAGAAAGATTCAAATCTTTGAGAGACAATACATATTTATCTCTAATCAACTTTTTCCCACTGTTATCTTCGACAGTCCATTTCATCCGGCAAGGCTGCGCACATTCGCCCCGGTTAGCCGAGCGGCCGAACATATATTGAGAGAGATAACATTGTCCGCTCAGACTGACACACAAAGCCCCGTGTATAAACACTTCCAGTTCGGCTTTCACCTCTTTCCGGATCTCCCGGATTTGCTCCAACGAAAGCTCCCGGGCCAATACAATCCGTTGAAATCCCAGCTGATCTAAAAACTTAATTCGTTCGAGTTCATAATTGTGCATCTGTGTGCTGGCATGCAAACAAATCGGGGGCAGATCCATATTCAATATGCCCGGATCCTGAATGATCAAAGCATCGACCCCGATCGCGTACAATTGCCGGATCATTTTTTCCGCTTCGGCCAACTCCGAATCATACAATATTGTATTCAGGGTAACGAATACCCGGCAATAAAAACGATGGGCATACCTCACCAAAGTCCCGATATCTTCAAGACTGTTGGCTGCAGCTTTACGGGCCCCGAAAGCAGGTGCCCCGATATATACCGCATCGGCCCCATTATCGATAGCGGCCTTACCGACAACAAGATCCCTGGCCGGAGATAATAATTCTACTTTTTGCATATGTTCCTCTTTCGACTAGAACGGCTCATTCCTTCCCTGTAGAAGCGATGCGATTTATTTCAATTCCAGTTCAGGCCACTTATCCCCCTCAACCACAGGTAATTCCAACAGACGACAATCCGGGAAATGTTCATCCAGATATTGCCGGATAATGGTAATCGAGTCATTCTTGATCCACTCACTGTCGTTGGGAAAGTCGTTATAAACGACGTAAGCTACCTCGATACCGCGTAGACGACACAATTCAAGACTCATCAGGGTGTGGTTGATACTGCCCAATTTTGACGACGACACCAATATCAACGGATGTTTATATTCCTGGATATAATCGATCGTCAGATACTGCCGGCTGACAGGCACATACAACCCACCGGCCCCCTCGAGCAATACGACATCGTAAGCGGCAGCTAATTTTTCTGTAGACCGATGAATCCGCTCTACATCGATTTCTACCCGGTCGATCTCGGCTGCCAAATGAGGCGAAGACGGGTAAGTCATGACATAAGGACAGGTCGTACCGTCTCTATCTACTTCCTGAGGAGGAATCCCCATAATTTCCCGGTGTTTCAGTATATCTTCCGAAATACCGACACATCCGGTCTGAATAAACTTCTGAGTGATCACATGCACTCCTTTTTGTAACAACGTCCGGGCTATTACTCCCGTAACGATCGATTTTCCGGCATCTGTATCGATCCCGCTAATAAAATATACAGCCATGTTTCAACTTATAATTTTATCTTACCACAAACTCCCCCTTATAGGTCTGTTTCAATTCATTCGGACAAAAATATAAAATTCAAGCTGAAATCAATTTTATTTTTAACAGATTGTTTCTAATTTCGCACGTATAATAACCAAGATTCTAAATTGAGAACACATGAAAATCAGAAATCTTTTTGTTATGTTATTGCTTGGTGGAAGTCTGATCTTCTCAGGCAGTGTTTTTACAGGGTGTGCCAGCTGGAGTAATACAGGTAAAGGTGCCGCGATCGGTGCCGGAAGTGGTGCTGCCTTAGGTGCAGGAATCGGAGCTCTTGCCGGAAAGGGTAAAGGAGCTGCCATCGGTGCTGCAGTAGGCGCTGCCGTCGGTTCAGGAACCGGAGCTTTAATCGGTCGCCGGATGGACAAACAAAAAAAAGAACTGGAAGCGATCGAAGGCGCTAAAGTCGAGTCTGTACAGGATGTCAATAACCTGCAAGCCATAAAGGTAACCTTCGACAATGGTATCCTTTTCGCCACCAATAAGAGCGAACTTAGTCCGGCTTCCAGAGAAGCCTTGACGAAATTCGCCACTTCCCTGAAAAATTCTCCGGATACGGACGTGACCATCTACGGTCATACCGACAATACCGGTACCCGTGCAGTAAACGAACGCATTTCTAAAGAACGTGCAGATGCCGTCGCCAACTTTCTGGTAGGCCAGGGAATCAGCCGTTCCCGTTTGACGACCGAAGGCCTTGCATTCGATCAGCCTGTGGCCGATAACAGCACTGCCGAAGGACGGGCACAGAACCGGAGAGTAGAAATATATATCACGGCGAATGCCGACATGATCAAGAAAG
This sequence comes from Odoribacter sp. N54.MGS-14, assembly GCF_000980295.1. NCBI lineage: Bacteria > Pseudomonadati > Bacteroidota > Bacteroidia > Bacteroidales > Odoribacteraceae > Odoribacter > Odoribacter sp. N54.MGS-14. Next base: position 9,551 of record NZ_LARL01000058.1, read on the forward strand.
CTGAATCCGGACAACTCAACTAATTCTTTTGAATTTTTAATAAAAAGAAGTGATCCCCAAAGTCAAAAATTTGACTTTGGGTGATTAGTCCAATATAAATCGACAAACCTCCGGCTTCGATCAATAAGTATGAATCAAAACCGGAGGTTTATAATTAAAATTCCCGAAGAACTCGCACCTGTGGCTTGCAAAGCCAGAGAACGTGTCAAAAAAAATTATTCCGACAAAATAGCAGCCAAAGCAATCGAATTCAATTTCGTTTCAACACTATCTCCGCGCGAAGACAATACACTCGGAACTTTTGCTCCGACCAGTACTGCTCCCTGTTTAGAATGCCCTAATTTCGTATTGGTTTTATAAAATACATTCCCGGATTCCAGATTGGGAAAAATCAAACAATCCGCATCTCCGGCAACTACCGACTGCATTTTCTTTATTTCGGCAGCTTCTTTATCGACAGCTACATCCAAAGCCATCGGCCCCTCGATTATGCACCCTGGGATCTGTCCCCGCTCTCCCATTTTCGACAAGATGGCAGCATCGACTGTAGATTGCACTTTAGGCAAGACCTGTTCCGTCGGAGCGATCATCGCTACTTTCGGTTTTTCAACTCCCAAAGCTCTCGCAGTAATCGTCACATATTTGATCATAGAAATTTTCTGATTCAAATCGGGACAAGGAATCACAGCCACATCACTAACAGTCAATAATTTATGATAAGACGAGCATTCCATCACCGTTACATGCGACAGAATTGCATTGGGCGCTACCAATCCCCGTTCCTTATTTAAGATCGCCCGCATATATTTATCGGTACTCACCAATCCTTTCATGATAACATCGGCTTCACCGTTTCGGATCATTTCGACAGCCGTTTCAGCTCCCCGGACATCATTCGGTTCATGGACAATTTTAAAACACGATTCATCATAACCGTTTTCTTTACACACTCCTTTGATAGTCTCCGTATCCCCTACCAATATTCCTTCCACCAATCCGGCCTTTACTGCCATATACACAGCTTCTATAGAATGACTATCATTAGCAAAAGCAACCACTAAACGCTTTTTACGGGTATATCCTTTCAATACCTCATAAATATCGCTGATCTTTTCAATTTTCATAGTTCAAACTGTTATTTAGTTGTAATCTGAAACAAAAATACATATTAAAATTTAAAACCAAAAGATTACTGCACATTTTATTATAATGTGTGCAATTTTCATACCAAACCTGTTTTCTCTTTAAAAAACTTTTTTCTCCAGCTGCTAATCCTGAATCTTTATTATCTTTGTCATTGCATTTACCAGTCTGCAGGTGGCCTTGCTAAAACAAAATATTACAGCCCTTTATTTGATTAAGGTATCCAAGTGGTTTACCTTGATTATGCCTATTATCGTATTATTTTACGAAGAAAATGGATTGGGCTTAAAGGACATCTTCCTTTTAAAAAGTGTCTACTCGATTGTTCTGGTTAGTCTCGACATCCCGACGGGTTATCTGGCCGATGCCTGGGGACGGAAAAATTGTTTGATTACGGGTTGTATCGTCGCTTTCGGAGGCTACATCTGTTATTCGCTATCCTCTACTTTCTATGCATTTTTTATTGCCGAGATCCTGCTGGGAATAGGCCAAAGTTTGGTTTCCGGCGCCGATTCGGCTCTTTTATACGACACGATGCTTCATTACGACCGGGAAAACGAATACCTGAAATATGAAGGTAAAGTAACGATGATCGGGAATTTTTCGGAAGCCTTCGCGGGTATTTTCGGCGGACTGTTAGCCACATTTTCGCTCCGTCTGCCTTTCTACTGTCAGATTTTGATTGCCTTTATCGGTATTCCGGCAGCTTTGACTTTACAGGAATTCAATGTCAAAACCAAAATTGTCAATCCTTTAGCCAATATCTGGAAAATCATTCGATATTCGCTATTTACGAATAAAAGCCTTTGCTACGACATTATGTTCTCCGGCATTATCGGAGCAGCCACCCTGACTATGGCCTGGTTCGTACAACCGGTATTGATGAAAATAGAACTTCCGACCGCGCTTTTCGGTATCGTGTGGACAGTATTGAACCTCACTGTAGGCATAGCTGCCCTATATTCGGACAAACTCAACCGCAAGCTGGGAGAAAACCGGACATATACCCTTATTCTGATACTCATCGCCGGAGGTTATCTGGCCGTCTCTTTCTGCCTGAATTATTTCAGTTTATTTTTATTCTTCCTCTTTTATATCGTACGCGGATTCGCCACTCCTATTCTTAAAGGATATATCAATCGCCAGACCTTCTCGGAGATGCGTGCCACCGTCCTGTCGATCCGGAATTTCATCATCCGCCTGATTTTCGCCACGATGGCTCCTTTTATCGGTTGGTTGAATGACTCGATTTCCCTGGCCTTCGCCCTTCAGATCACCGCCCTTATTATTTTTGTCCCCGGCCTGATATTTCTGATATTACAATGGAATAAAAAGTAAATTACTATCTCCGTTAAAGCGGACTTGCCACAACGGCGTCCCCCGGAACCGTAATGATCTTATTACGGTTGATCGGTAGCTTTATATCCCGCTCAATCACATCAAACGGAATTTCACGTTGTCAGATAGCAATAAGAGATTTTTTATAAAACAAAGGTAAAAATGGTTTCCTAAATTTCAGGAAACAAATGCATCCATATTTCCTTAAAAACAGGAAACATTAAGCAGATTCTACGATATTTACAGAGTTGTCTGGGTTAAATCGTATCTGATCCTAAATAATAAAAAATTTAAAACGTTTGTTTCCATCTCTTTTTCTATTATCTTTGAACCGGATTTTCAGAAGGGGTGCCTTAATATTACGGGCTGAGATTATACCCAATAACCTGATCCGGGTAATGCCGGCGTAGGTAGAGTGAGCAAAATTTCATTTTTTAAAATTATTCCCCCTTTCAGATGGTCCGCTAAACCTAAAACAGTAGATCATGCATATTTTTATCAACGACGTAGCTACGGAATGCCCCGAAAACAGCACTATTTTACAGGTACTGACCCAACAAGACATTTCTCCCCTAAACATCGCCATTGCCTTGGACAATACGGTCGTACCTAAAGCACAATGGGAAACGACATTGATTCGGGACGGTTCGCAACTACTCATTATCAAAGCGGTACAGGGAGGATAAACCGACTTTCCTAATTAATAATCAGTATATTAAAATCAGAATCTAATCATAATGGAAAATTTCGAAATCACTTCAGGCCCACTACCGGGTTCCGAAAAAATTTACGTAACAGGTTCCCGGTCGGATATCCAGGTTCCGATGCGGAAAATCAAATTATCCCCTACCGTCGATCTGGATGGCAGTAAGATTGAAAATGAAGATGTCGTCGTATACGATACTTCCGGTCCTTATACAGATACGAATTATACTGTCGATCTGCAAAAAGGTCTTCCTAAACTGAGAGAAAACTGGATCGAGGAACGCCAGGATACCGTTAAATTAGAGGGACTCAGTTCGGAATACGGCAGAATGAGGCAGGAAGACAAAAGTCTGGATTCTCTTCGCTTCGAACATGTAAATACCCATCCGCGAATCGCCCGCGAAGGGGCTCAGGTATCCCAATTATACTATGCCCGTCAGGGAATCATTACCCCGGAAATGGAGTATATCGCTATCCGGGAAAATCAATTGGCAGACCGAATCCGGGAAAAATATAAAAAAGAAAAAGGCGAATCGTTCGGTGCTCATATTCCCGATTATATCACTCCCGAATTTGTCCGGCAGGAAGTGGCTGCCGGCAGGGCCATTATTCCGGCCAACATCAATCATCCGGAATGCGAGCCGATGATTATCGGCCGGAACTTTCTGGTAAAAATCAATGCCAATATCGGTAATTCGCCGGTAACTTCTTCGATTGCCGAGGAAGTCGAAAAAGCAGTATGGGCATTCCGCTGGGGAGCCGATACGATCATGGACCTGTCGACCGGAAAGAATATACACGAAACCAGGGAATGGATTATCCGCAATTCACCGGTACCCGTAGGTACGGTTCCTTTATACCAGACCCTGGAGAAAGTCGGCGGGAATGTTGAAAAACTCAATTGGGAGATTTTCCGGGATACCCTGATCGAACAAGCCGAACAAGGAGTAGACTATTTTACCATTCACGCCGGCTTGCGTTGGAAACATGTGCCTCTGACCTTGAAACGCCTTACCGGCATTGTTTCCCGGGGAGGTTCGATCATGGCACATTGGTGTACGACCCACAAACAGGAAAGCTTCATTTACGAACATTTCGAAGAGATCTGCCAGATTCTGGCTAAATATGATGTCGGTATTTCCTTGGGAGACGGCCTGCGTCCCGGTTGTATCGCCGATGCCAACGACACGGCTCAGATCGAAGAATTGAAGACACTGGGCGAACTCTGCCAAACTGCCTGGAAATACAATGTACAGGCGATCATCGAAGGTCCGGGACATGTGCCCATGCAAAAGATCAAGGAAAATATGGACCTGCAATTGAAATACTGCCGGGAAGCTCCCTTCTATACCCTGGGACCGCTGGTAACCGATATCGCTCCCGGTTACGATCACATCACTTCAGCTATCGGCGGAGCGATGATCGGCTGGTTCGGTACCGCTATGTTGTGTTATGTTACTCAAAAAGAACATCTCGGCTTACCGAACCGTGACGATGTTAAAGAAGGAGTGATCACATTCAAACTGGCAGCCCATGCAGCCGATTTAGCCAAAGGCCATCCGGCCGCTTATTTCCGGGATTATGCCATGAGTAAAGCCCGCTTCGAATTCCGCTGGAAAGATCAGTTTCACCTGGCACTCGATTCGGAAAAAGCGATAAAATTCCACGATGAAACCCTACCGGACGAAGGCCACAAGGAGGCACATTTCTGTTCCATGTGCGGTGAACATTTCTGCTCCATGCGGGCCAGTAAAAAACTAAGGGAAAAAATCAGCCAGGAAAATAAATAATAAAGGTCTCGAGCCGCGAAACAGTTATTTATGAAAATAATCGTCATTACTTCACCCACTCCGGTCAAAGACGAAGCAGCCATTTGTAATCATCTCTTTACACACGGCCTGAAGTACCTGCATTTAAGAAAACCGGGTGCTTCAGCCGAAGTGTATGAAAGATTTATCCGGCAGATTTTCCCTGTCTACCGGAACAGGATCGTACTTCACGAGCATTATGAATTAGTGAAAAAATATCGGTTGCACGGAATACATTTAAAGTATCCACAAGCGAATGAATATATCTACTATATTCAGCAATATGCTGTGAGTATCTCTTGTCACCGTGTGGATGAAATCCGGCAACTTCCTTTCCGTCCTGCCTATTGTTTTCTGAGTCCTATTTTCGATAGTATCTCCAAAACGGGATACCGGAGCCGATTCGGGCAATTACCGGACTTATCGGACATCGATTGTCCTGTGATCGCCTTGGGAGGCCTCGAGCCTAATAAAACCGGCTTATGCCGCCGAGCCGGTTTCGAAGGAATCGCCGTTTTAGGATACCTTTGGAATAATCCCGATGAAGCTATCGAAAGATACATCCGCCTGAAAACTCCATTCGTACTCAGTATCGCAGGGTTCGATCCCTCCTCGGGTGCAGGAATCGGTGCCGATTTGAAAACTTTCGAAGCCACGGGAAGTTATGGATTGGGCGTTTGTTCGGCTCTGACTTTTCAAAATGAAGACACTTTTACCGGAGTACATTGGACCGCCTGGGAGGATATCAAAAAACAATGTGACTTATTATTGCAAAAGTACAATATCGAATTTCTGAAAATCGGACTGATCGAAAGTTTCGAAATCCTGGACCGGTTATTGGATTATTTGCTCGATCAGGACAAACGACTCAAAATAATCTGGGACCCTATCCTGAAAGCCAGTGCCGGTTTTTCATTTCACCGGTATACCCCCGAAGATCAGGAAAGACTAAAACGCATCCTTGACCGTGTTTATCTTATCACCCCGAATACGGACGAACTTTACCGATTATTCGGAGAAGGAATCACTCCCGATCGGTTACAAATCGTCTGTCGGGATCACCACCTGAATATCCTCTGGAAAGGAGGACACAACGCTGGAGTGGATGCTACCGACGTCTTATTCCAACCCGACCGGACGACTAATTTCTCGGTTCCCCGTAGTCGGTACACCAAACACGGAACCGGTTGTACCCTATCGTCAGCCCTCCTGTCAGCCCTGGCTCAAGGAGATGCCCTAGCTACTTCCTGTAATAAAGCACAGCTCTATGTATCCCGCTTTATCGAAAGCAACAACAGCCTGTTAGGTTATCATTGCATTGGAAAATATACTCCCGACTCAAAGCCCTGGCTCGGTGAATTGTCTTTGCAGTATATCACCGCTCCCAAAGAAGGGATGACCCTCTGCGAGCAGGTTGAAGCGGTCTGTCAGGGAGGAATGCGCTGGATTCAACTCCGTATGAAAGGAGCCTCCCTCGCCGAAATGCTCTGTGAAGGGAGAAAGGTAAAAGAGATTTGCCGGCGTCACCGGGCACTCTTTATTATCAACGATCGGGTCGACGTCGCCCGTTTACTGGAAGCCGACGGTGTGCACCTGGGCAAAGAGGATATGGATCCATGGGAAGCCAGGCGGATACTGGGCCCCGGTAAGATCGTCGGTGCCACTTGTAACACCTGGGATGACATCCTGCTCCGGCAAAAACAGCAGGTCGACTATATCGGTCTGGGGCCTTATGCTTTTACCACAACGAAAGAGAAACTCAGTCCGGTCCTCGGATTGGAAGGTTACCGGTTTCTATTGGGCCGAATGCAGGAAAATAAGATTTCGATTCCGGTCTTCGCTATCGGCGGAATAACGGAAACCGATATTCCGCCGCTAATGCAAACAGGTATTCAGGGAATCGCTTTATCGGGCCTGATCAAAAATAGTCCTGACCTAAAAAGGCAAACAATAAAAATATTAAATTTATTAAATTCATAAACCATGGAAACACTCAAAATTGCAGATAAAACCTTTACTTCCCGCTTATTCACCGGAACCGGAAAATTCTCTTCCAATCAAGTGATGGAAGAAGCGATAATCGCTTCTGAAAGTCAATTGGTTACCGTAGCCATGAAACGGATCCGGATGGAAGATAAGAACGACGATATGTTAAAGCACATTCTCCGTCCAGGTGTACAATTATTACCCAACACCTCCGGCGTACGGGATGCCAAGGAAGCCATTTTTGCCGCTCAATTATCCCGGGAAGCTTTCGGTACCAACTGGCTGAAACTGGAAATTCATCCCGATCCCCGCTATCTGCTGCCCGATCCGGTAGAAACCCTGAAAGCCACCGAAGAACTGGCTAAGCTGGGGTTTATTGTACTTCCTTACTGTCAGGCCGACCCGGTATTGTGTAAACGTCTGGAAGATGCCGGAGCCGCAACGGTGATGCCTTTAGGAGCACCTATCGGTACGAATCAGGGGTTACAAACCCGTGAATTTTTACGTATCATCATCGAACAAAGCAATATTCCGGTAGTCGTAGATGCCGGTATCGGTGCTCCCAGCCATGCTGCAGAAGCGATGGAATTAGGAGCAGATGCAGTACTTGTAAACACAGCGATAGCCGTCGCAGGCAATCCGGTGGAAATGGCCAAAGCTTTTAAGGTAGCCGTCGAAGCCGGACGGATGGCTTATGAGGCCGGACTAGCCGGAAAAAGTATCGCTGCCGAAGCAAGCAGTCCTCTGACCGCTTTCTTGAAATAAACAGACAATCCGATTTAATTTTAATAATATGTTTTCGGAAGAACTTGAAAAATATTCCTGGGAAGAAACGACCCGGGAAATCTACTCTAAAACAGCCGCCGATGTAGAACTGGCTTTAAGTAAAAGCCAGTTGGCCATCGACGATTTTATGGCCCTGATTTCTCCGGCTGCAGAGAAATACCTGGAACCGATGGCCGCATTAAGCCAAAAATATACCTTACAAAGATTCGGGAAAACCATATCGATGTATATCCCCTTGTATATCACTAATTCGTGTACAAATTTCTGTGTCTATTGCGGATTCAATCACAACAATCCCCTCAAACGGGTCATCCTCAATGAGGAAGAGATTCTCAATGAATTGCATGCTATCAAAAAACTGGGAAATTTTGAAAATTTATTGATCGTTACAGGGGAGAATCCGAAGGAGGCCGGTGTCGACTATCTGGAACGCGCATTGCAGTTGGCCCATCCTCTTTTTGCTAACCTTTCTATTGAAGTAATGCCTCTGAAAGCAGAAGATTATAAACGTCTTACGCATTCAGGATTAAATGGAGTGGTTTGTTTTCAGGAGACCTATAACCGGGCACGCTATAACGTTTATCATCCGAAAGGCATGAAATCCAAATTCGACTGGCGGGTCAACGGTTTCGACCGTATGGGGCAAGCCCATGTACACAAAATCGGTTTGGGAGTTTTAATCGGTCTGGAGGAATGGCGTACGGATGTAACTATGATGGCCCGCCACCTGCGTTACCTGCAAAAACATTACTGGCAAACCAAATACAGCGTCAATTTTCCACGGATGCGTCCTTCGGAAGGCCATTTCCAGCCTAATGTTATCCTGGAGGACCGTGCCTTGGCCCAATTGATCTTCGCTTTCCGTATATTCGACCATGATGTCGATATCTCGATTTCTACCCGGGAAGGGGCCGAGTTCCGCAATAATATGCTCCCTTTGGGTATTACTTCCCTGAGTGCCGGATCGAAAACCGAACCCGGAGGGTATTTCACTTATCCTCAGGCTCTGGAACAATTCCACATCAGTGACGAACGCACTCCTGAGGAAGTTGCCGACAGTATACGTCAAAAAGGATACGAACCGGTATGGAAAGACTGGGACGGATGGATGTAATTCAACCGGAATTACATCCCCAATACCAGATAAATAATCGACTATGGGAGAAAAAGAACGCTATGCCAGGCATTTGATTTTGGAAGAAATCGGAGAGCCTGGACAAGAAAAATTGAAACGGGCGAAAGTATTGGTTGTAGGAGCCGGCGGATTAGGTTCCCCCGTCTTACTCTATTTGACTGCTGCCGGAATCGGCCGGATCGGTATACTCGACAATGATATAGTCTCGGAGAGTAATCTTCAACGTCAGATTCTCTACGATACCCAATGTTTAGGAGCCCTGAAGGTCGAAGTCGCTGCCCGGAAGCTTCAGGCTTTAAATCCCTATACAACTATTGTACCCTACGCTCAGCGGCTGACTTCGGAAAACACTTTTATCATCGCTGAATACGATCTGGTAATAGACGCAACCGATAATCTGCCTTCCCGTTACCTGATCGACGAAGCCTGCGTCCGATACGGTAAACCGTTCGTTTATGGAAGTATTTGTGAGTTTAAAGGTCAGGTTTCCGTTTTTAATTACCAGGGAGGTCCTACTTACCGTGACCTTTACGAATACCATGATGCTATCGCTGAGTTTCAGCAACCACAAGGCGTCATCGGCGCATTACCGGGAGTCGTCGGTTCGATCCAGGCTAATGAAGCCATCAAGCTTATCCTGGGAAGTCAGGATACTCTTTCCGGCAAATTACTGCTGATCGATCTGTTGAAAGGCAGTTTCCAAACCATGAACTTTATAAACTAAAAGGGGCTGTCCAAAAAGTCGGATAGCCCCTTTTGCTATTGTTTATTTCGGTAAAAAGAATTATCTTACCGTTGCAAAA
>NZ_LARL01000153.1:0-1282 GCF_000980295.1 Odoribacter sp. N54.MGS-14
CGGAGAACAAACTGTATTATATTGTATTTCGCTTCCCTTGTCAAGAACTTTCGCCCTTGAAAAGTCTGGTGACCCGTACCGGATTCGAACCGATGTTAACGGCGTGAGAGGCCGCTGTCTTAACCACTTGACCAACGGGCCATGGTGCACCTTCACGGACTCGAACCGGGGACCCACTGATTAAGAGTCAGTTGCTCTACCAACTGAGCTAAAGGTGCATACTTTCTTTCGAGAAAGAAAGTATACAAAGAAAGCTTTCACTAGCTCCTTTTGAGCTATCAGCCCTCCTGCTCCTTCCTTTCCGTCCGAGGTGTGCGCTCCCTGCACCCTCAAAACCGAACAATGTGACACCGCTTTCAAGCACGCCTGCTTTCTCGTAGGTCAAGCCCTCGGGCTATTAGTACCGGTCAGCTCCATACATTACTGCACTTCCACCTCCGGCCTATCTACCAGGTAGTCTTCCTGGGCCCTTACTCCTCGAAGGATGAGAGATCTTATCTTAGGGGGAGTTTCACGCTTAGATGCTTTCAGCGTTTATCTCGTCCGTACATAGCTACCCAGCTATGCCCTTGGCAGGACAACTGGTGCACCAGAGGTACGTCCATCCCGGTCCTCTCGTACTAAGGACAGCTCCCTTCAAATCTCTTACGCCCGCAACAGATAGGGACCGAACTGTCTCACGACGTTCTGAACCCAGCTCGCGTGCCACTTTAATCGGCGAACAGCCGAACCCTTGGGACCGAATTCAGCCCCAGGATGTGACGAGCCGACATCGAGGTGCCAAACCTCCCCGTCGCTGTGGACGCTTGGGGGAGATCAGCCTGTTATCCCCAGGGTAGCTTTTATCCGTTGAGCGATGGCATTTCCACTCACATACCACCGGATCACTAACTCCAACTTTCGTTACTGCTCGACCCGTCGGTCTCGCAGTTAGGCTGGCTTCTACGTTTACACTCACTGCACGATTTCCGTCCGTGCTGAGCCAACCTTTGAGCGCCTCCGTTACTCTTTAGGAGGCGACCGCCCCAGTCAAACTGCCCGCCTAACAGTGTCCCCCGACCGGATTCACGGCCGCAGGTTAGAAATTCAGCAATCCAAGAGTGGTATCCCACCGGCGGCTCCACAAGAGCTGACGCCCCTGCTTCCAAGCCTCCCACCTATCCTGTACATGGGTTACCGAATTCCAGTATTAAGCTGCAGTAAAGCTCCATGGGGTCTTCCCGTCTAGTTGCGGGTAACTGGTATCTTCACCGGTACTACAATTTCGCCGGGCGGGCTGTTG
>NZ_LARL01000006.1:0-85569 GCF_000980295.1 Odoribacter sp. N54.MGS-14
TCTTATTTTCTGCAAATTTACGCTCTTGGAACCATATAAACAACTGTACTACAATATTTTAATTTATAGAACTCCTCTAAAACAAAATGCCGGAGCTAAAATCAGAATAAACCAATAAATCCGCCGGGAAGCCAGACGTCTGAATTCCCGTTTCATTAAAGCCGATAACAAACCGAGCGTACTCATAATTTTTTCAAAACACTCATTCCCGGACGCAGTCCATCTACTTTGTCCACCGGTTTTGCCTTTACCCGGAAAGTTTTTACATCATACTGCCCTGTCGTTTTGGTAGCCCGCCAGGCAGCGTAACTTCCCATATCCTTCAGATAAGTGACTTTCAATTCCACTTCGCGATTATCCAAAGCAGGCACAAAAGCTTTAAATGTTTCTCCTACCCTGAAATCGTTCAGCTGGTCTTCACGCACATTAAAAGATACCCACATGTCCGATAAATCCAAAATATCCATCACCGGTGCCCCTGTACCGACCAATTCTCCGACCTTCGGATACCGCTCGGAAATTTCTCCGTCTATCGGAGAGATCAAATAAGTCTCTTTGACATAAGCCTCCACTTCTGCGACAGCCCCTTTCGCCCGGTTCAGTTGAGCCTCTGCAGCTTGTTTATCTTCTCTTTGTGCACCATTGCGTGCCATCTCGTATTGGGCTTTAGCAGCCTGTTCGGTAGCCATCATAGCTTTGTAATTAGCTTCGGCCTCATCTTTCTTCTGGGCCGGCACAACCTCACTCTCATAAAGTTTCAGGATCCGGTCGTATGTTTTTTTCGCTACCTCGGCAGCGGCTTTTGCTTTTTGCCAGGTTTGGTAAGTCATTACGATCTGTTCGGAGCGGGTACCTCTTTCAGCCTTTTCGTTCAGAGCCTGGGCAGCAGCCTCCGCCGCTTCGGCCTGACTATATTTGGCCAGCACCTCAGGACTATCCAGGATAGCCACCGTATCCCCCCGGCTCACCTGTTCTCCTTCATTAAAACGGAATATTTCGATCCGCCCCGGCACTTTTCCGGAAATACGTACTTCCGTTGCCTCAGCCTCTCCCTGAATATACTCAGGTTTCGGCTCCCAAAACAGAAAACCGAAAATTGCCACCAAAAGCACCAAAACAATGATTCCGGTAAAAGTCACCAATTTTCCATTCATCTTTTCCATACTATCTTTTCGTTTATAATTTCTATTCTTTGCCTAATATACCATACGCTTTTTGCAAATACACTTCACACAATTTCATTTCTATCTGTGTATCGATCAAATCGGTATGAGCAGCCAACCAAGCCGTTTGGGCTTCCAACACATTGGATACCGGGATCGTCCCTTCCTGAAATCCCAGGTTGGCATACTTCAAATTCTCATCGGCCTTCACCTGATTTTTTTCAGCCACTTCCATCTTCCGGGCAGCTTCTTTGACCTTCAACCGGGCCTGGCTTACCTGTAACTCTATCTTTTCGCGGGCTTCCTGTAATTTAAAATTCATCAGACTGGTCTCCGCCCTGGCACTACGCACCGTTTTCCGGGAAGCCCCCCAATGGAATATAGGTGCTTTAACGCCGATACCGACACTCCACATCCCGTCGAATCCGGTACTTATCCCATCGAAGAAAGAAGGGGTCATGGCAAAATAATTAGCCATAAAAGCCACTGTCGGCAGATAAGCCGAACGGGCAATCTTTTCTTTCTTCCGGTAAATATCCGTTGCCAGCGTCAGGCTACTGATCTCCGGACGGTTATCATATACCTGCTCGATATTCAACCACTTCGGTTCGGCCTGAGGCAAAACATTCAATAATTCTTCTTGCAGGGTATAAACCGAATCTACAGCTAATCCACAGATTTGGTTCAGATTCATACGAGCCAGACTCAAACCGTCCTCCACCCGCAACAGAGCCATCTCTGCCTGGTTCAGTTTTACCTTCACCGAGAGCATATCCGCCTTAGTCGATACGCCGGTTCGGTACATCACTTCGATATCATGTTCGAATTTCTGTAAAGTCTCGACAAATTTAACGGCTAATTTCTGTCGGTTGACCAGAGATACGATTTGCCAATAAGCTTCGTCGGTTTCCTGGATAATATTTTGCAATTCCTGTTCTCTCCCGCTCTCGGCCAATTTCTCGGACAACCCTGCCAGTTGGTTATAGGCTCTGATCTTACCCCCCATATAAATCGGTTGTGTCAGTCCTACCTGCAAAAGAGCCATATTTCTATCATCCACGGTCATCGCCTCTTTGGGCAACAGAGCATAATCTTTAGGGACATATTGGCCGTTATTCATCACAGGTTTTCCGTCTGCTCCGATCATAATCTGATCTTTACCGAGCGTCCATTTACCGTCTTGTCCGATCGTACCGACAGGCAAATGGGCATCTTCGGATAATAAATTGATCTCTTTCTGATTGCGCATATAAGTCCCCATCGCATCCAAAGCAGGCAAATATTTGGTAAAAGCCTCTTCTTTTTTAGCTTTTGCTGCGTTTATCTGCTCATCGGCCATTTTCAACTTTTTGTTATTTTCCAGAGCCAACAGCCTGCACTCTTCCAAGCTCATCACTTTTTGCCCATATACACCGGCAATCGTTCCTAACATTAATATTCCACAAATCAACTTCTTCATACGATCGGTTATTGAATAATAAATTCTATCTATTATAACGTAATTTGTTTTATACTTTTCGGTATGTATTTCAATAAAAAAATTATTCTCCGACAGCCAGAGAATAAAGTTGTTCATATTGTGATCTCACCGCCGACAATGCATAAGATATATCCTGATGCATGATCAGATAGTTTATCACACCGACGCTAATATTCAGCAAATTCTTTGCCAAAATAGAGGTATCCACATCATTTCTCAATTCTCCGGCCCGTTTGGCATTCAATATCAACTGTTCTAACTTAGAAAGTCGCAACATTTTCGAAGCCAAAACCACTTTTTTAAATTCGGGGAATAGGGCGATCACTTCCACGATCAACGAAAGGCAAAGAATTTCAGGAATTTCACTACTGAATGTCCGTGCTGAATAATTATGTATCCCGGTCAATTTCTGAATAGTGAGGTCGACATATTCCCGCAATGTCGAAATATGCCCGAATTCTTCGGTTCTTTTTGAGTTCAGCAAGGCATAATAAGAATACAATCCCTCCTTCAGTACTTCTTCTTTATTGGTGAAATGATAATAAAAAGTACCGCGGGTAATTTTCGCAGCCCGTTCTATATCACTCAGCCGCACAGCCTTAAACCCTTTTTTCAAGAAGAGCAGAAAAGCGGTTTCTATGATTTGCCGACGGGTATTATTCATTTTTTTATCAATAAATAATATTGTTCAAACTGCATACGCATATCCGAAAACATAAAGTGCAAATTATCGGTACCCAACTCGATATTCAACATACTGGTCGACACCGACATCAGGTTACGCGCCAATACCGAGGTATCGAGCGAACCTTTGATCTCTCCCTGCTGTTTCGCCTTCAAGATCATATATTCCCAACGGGACAAACGATCTTTAGACAACTCGTCAATCCATTTACGATATTCCGGGAAGAGAGGGGCTACTTCCAAAACCAACTGAAAAAAAGCGATATCTATAATAAAAAAGTCGAACATCTGTTGTAATTGTTCAGCTCTTCGTTCTTTCCGGGCCACTACGATATCTATGTAGGCCTTCAATGAACCGACTTCCAAAAACTCTTCTTCGCTTATCTCACTGACTACGGACAAATACTTTTCGATACCGGCTTTCAGTATTTCTTCTTTATTCCGAAAATAATAATAAAACGCACCTTTCGTCAAACCGGTAGCTTTCTCCAAATCTTTCAGCGAACAAGCTTTATATCCTCTGTTCAGAAATTGGAAAAAAGATTTATTCACTATTTCATCTTTCAAATCCGGCATATTTTTATACTTTTCGGTATGCAAAAATAGTAAATAATTAACAAAATTACAACAATAAATATCAGGATTAATATTTATTTTCAAAATCGACCGATTGAAGGTTCAACTACGGAATGTAGTTTATAAAAAAATTCGAAGCGGTTTTTCTGAATGGTACAGGCCGTCGTGTTTATCTGCTTGGGATTATACAGGTAGTTACGAAGATTCGGTATACGTTGTACAACAATTATTTACCGACAGAACCATTGGATACGGACAATAATCCGTTCCCTACAACGCGATAGCCTCATCTAAGGTTATTTCTTCCTCTTCGAGCACATCTTTTCCGCGTTTCAACAGATAATCAAAAGTTACCATGACCCTTTCTCCGGGTAGAAGCTGTAACAAACGGGCGGGTTTGATATTTTTGATATTTTCCAGTTTCTCTGCAAACTTTTCTTCAGCCAAACGGTCGTTTTCGGCCCGGGTTTCTTCAGAGAAACTAACTTCACCTACAAATCCCTGTTGTTGCAAAGAATCCAATAAAATAGTATTCATCTCGACAACACTTCCTTTGTCATTTGTCACAGTAGCTTTCAGCCCGGCCACATCGAACGAGTAGCTGGAATCCACATCATCTTCACTACACCCCACACAAAATAGCATCGCTCCCCATACGATCAGTATATACTTCAAGTTCATATTATTTTGATTTTCCGCTGCAAAGATATAGAAATAATTCAGAGGCAAAAAATCCGGTATTCACAAAGGTATCTATTTCCCGGAATTAATCCGGTCTACAATAACTGCAATAGCCCCGTCACCGGTAACATTAGTCGCCGTACCGAAACTATCCATAGCAATATAAAGTGCGATCATCAATCCCTGGGCAGTTTCATCGAATCCCAACATCGACTGTAACAATCCCAAGGCTGCCATAATAGCACCTCCCGGCACACCCGGTGCTGCCACCATAGCAATCCCGAGCATCATAATAAATCCGGCGAATTGGGCAAAATTTATTTCCATACCACTCATCAACATGATGGCCATCGAACAAGCGACGATTTTCATGGTACTCCCCGACAGATGAATCGTAGCACACAACGGGATAACGAAACCGGCCAAGTCAGGACGTACGCCATTCCGTATCGTTTGCTCCAGGGTTACAGGAATCGTTGCCGCCGAAGATTGGGTGCCTAAAGCAGTCATATAAGCAGGTAACATATTGCGGAACAAACGGAGGGGATTCTTTTTACCGACCATACCGGCGATAAAAAACTGAATAAACAACAAGACTACGGTCATCACAAAAATAACGACAATAATCTTCAGAAATACATTCATCACTCCGGCAACCTGCCCGGAATTGGTCATATTCAGGAAAATACCGAAAATATAGAGAGGTAAAACAGGGATAATCACGGCAGTAATCACCTGATTGATAATGTCTTTAAAATCATCCATAACCGACTTCAACCGGTTGCCGTCGATCACCGACATTCCTAAACCTAACGTAAAAGCCAATATCAGAGCCGACATAACTCCCATGACAGCAGGCATTTCAACAGTGAAATACGGTTGTAAGGCAACGGTATTATCCGCCACAGCCGACAGCTTATCGGAGGTATTTAACAACCAGGGATAAGAAAGATCACAGGTAAAATAAGTAAAAAAGCCTGAAAACAAAGTAAAACCATAAGCCAGCAAAGCGGTTATCAGCAACAAACGTCCGGCTCCTTTCCCCAGATCGGCGATTCCGGGAGCCACCAAGCCTAATATCAATAACGGAATAATAAAATTCAGGAAATTACCGAACAAAGAATTAACAGTCAAAAAAATCCGGACAATCCAACCGGGAAAGAAAAGTCCGCACACAATACCTAAAGCAATAGCAATAATAATACGAGGCAATAGACCTAATTTCATCTTTTTCATAGACAATCATTTTCTAATATTAGTATTTACCCACAATAATTCAAACGTTTCCGGAACCACAATGTTACAACAAAAAAATGAGTCTGTAAAGTTTAAGAACTTTATTAAGTCAGTAAAATTACTAATAGCGAGAAATAAGATTATTCGGCCGATTTATCTTATATTTACCGCAGAAAACAAAAAAACAAGATGACAAAAGACAAATGGCTGGGACATGGAGCAATACTGGCTACGAATCTGATTTTCGGCTTAAATACGCCCATAGCGAAAACCATTGTCCCGGAATGGATCAGTCCGTATGCTCTTACCTTTGTAAGGATGGTTTTTGCTACCCTTGTTTTTTGGGGTATCGGCTTACTGGCTCCGAAAGAAGAAGTCGGAAAACGGGATCTATGGACGATCTTTTGGGGTGCCTTATTCGGTCTGGTAGGGGCACAAGTATCTTTTGCCAATGCCCTTCTGTACACCTCCCCGGTCAATATTACCATCATTGCAGCCATGACCCCGCTCGCGGTTATGCTGATCGCAGCCCTGATATTAAAAGAGCCCGTCACATTCAAAAAAGCTGCCGGAGTTTTGATCGGAGCATCGGGTGCCTTACTGATCATTTTTCAATCGTCGGCTATAAATACCGATTCATCCGGCAATTGGATAGGTAACCTACTTTGCATCGTTAATGTAATCACTTATGCCATCTATTTAGTCATCACCCGTCCTATCTCACAACGTTATTCCGCCATCACTCTGATGAAATGGATGTTTTTATTTTCAGCCCTTATCTCTTTTCCTCCCGGTATTTCCGATCTGCCGGAAGCTAAAGTCTTCGGCACAGAAAGCAACCCATTCGTTATCCTGAAACTGAGTTATATAGTCATTATGGCAACCGGCATCGCTTACTTCCTGGTTCCTATGGCTTTGAAACGAATTCGTCCCACTACAGCCAGTATGTACAACAATTTACAGCCGATCATCGCTTCCATTATAGCGATTCTTATCGGACAAGATGTATTCAGCTGGGACAAACCGATCGCCGCTTTACTGGTATTTACAGGTGTGTACCTTGTGACACAAAGCAAAGCGAAAGAAGAAGTAAAAGGTATAAAATAAAAAGTAAAAGGTGGAAAATCGATCTCTCCACCTTTTACTTTTTATTTTATACCTTTTACCTTACTCATTTCTGATTCAGATAGGCATCGAGCATCCACAACAGCTTTTCCTGACTTGAAACATAAGAAGAAAACACATCCTGAGTCCCATCGTCCCCAATCTCTGCAGCGACACTCAAAATTTCACGTTCCTGTTTCAACAATACCTGCACATCCTCTACAACAGCCCGCAAACAAGCATCTCCGTCAGTAACATTTTCTTTAGCTTTCAAAGTAGCCACTTTAGTATAAGCTGCATAAGAATGCAAAGGTACACCACCTAAAGTAAGAATACGTTCAGCAATTTCATCTACCTTTTCGATAGCATCGTTGTACAACTCTTCAAATTTAGCATGCAGAACGAAGAAACGGTTACCTCTGACGTTCCAATGAAATCCACGCAGATTCTGATAATAAATCTGATAGTTGGCTAACAACTCATTTAAAAGGTTTACTACTTGTTGAGCATTCTCTGAATCCAATCCGATTAAATTTTTCGTTTTCATAATTCTTATTTTTAATTGATTTCTACTATTTCTTATTTCTTCGATACAAATATATAACCGCTTAAATTATAAATCAAATCAATAATATTTACAGTATAATTTAAATAATCTATAATTATTCATAATCAATACATTAAACACAATAAAACCACTAAAACAAATCCATTTTTTTCAAACCACAAAAAAATCGGCGTTTCCATTCAAAATGTTTCCCGGAAGGAGCAGGTTATTTAAAATATTCTTTCTAATTTAAGGTCGGTAAAAAATGATCATCCACCGATGGTATATTTGTCGCTAATAAATTGTTATAAATAAATCTATAAATTATGGAAAAACAAGCCGCTTTGGATCTGCTCGAATTTATACACGAGAGTCCGACCAACTTCCATGCTGTCCTCAGCATCAAACAACGCCTTCAGGCTCATGGTTTCAAACAGCTTTTTTCAGGAGAAGCCTGGCATATCGAACACGGGGGTAAATATTTCGTGACCAAGAATCATTCTTCTTTATATGCTTTTATTCCGGGCAACGGTAATTTGGCAGAAGAAGGCTTTAAACTGATTTGTGCACATAGTGATTCTCCGACTTTCCGGATCAAACCCCATGCAGAAATGCCGGTGGAAGGGAAATACCTGAAACTGAACACAGAAGTTTACGGAGGCCCGATCATGTATACCTGGTTCGACCGGCCTCTGTCTATGGCCGGACGGGTCATGGTCAAGAGTGACAAACCCCTTAAACCGGCCACTCAATTCATCAATTTCGACCGGCCGTTGCTTGAAATACCCCATATCGCCATCCATTTCAACCGGGCAGTAAACGATCAGGGTAATCCGCTCAGCAAGCAAAGAGATATGCTTCCTGTCATAGCCATGATCAACGAGACTTTCGAAAAAGACAATTTCCTTCTGAAGCTTATTGCTCAGGAAATGAATATTCCGGCAGAAGATATCCTGGATTTCGACCTCACCTTATATGAATATGGTAAAGGAACTTTATTCGGACTAAACAACGAATTTATCTCTTCCGGCCGGTTGGACGACCTGGCTATGGTTCATGCAGGCCTGACGGCTCTTCTCGATTCCAAGCCATGTAATAAGACCAAAGTGTTAGCCATCTTCGACAACGAAGAAGTAGGCAGCGGCACCAAACAAGGTGCAGCATCACCGATACTGCGGACTATTCTGGAACGGGTAGCTTTCAACCAAGGTTATAAAATCGAAGAGCTCTACCGGGCCATACACAATTCTTTTATGATCTCGGCCGATATGGCTCATGCCTTGCATCCTAATTATCCCGAAAAACACGATCCGACCAACCATCCGATCATGAACCAGGGACCGGTAATCAAAATCAACGCAAACCAAAAATATATAACTGACGGTGATTCGGCAGCTGTATTCGCTACAATTTGTAAGATGGCCGGTGTACCTTATCAGACTTTTGTCAATCATTCGGATATGGCAGGAGGTTCTACCTTAGGAAATATCCTCCTGACGCAAATGGAAATGCGCGGAGTAGATATAGGTAACCCCATGTGGGCCATGCACTCTGTTCGTGAAACAGCCGGTGTGCTCGATCAGGATTATGTGATCAAAGCGTTTACGACTTTCTATAACATTTAAAATCAGGGACTACCTGAGGAGCTATCCCCACAAATCAAAAAGTCTGATTTGTGGGGATCAGTGTTTTAACCGGCAAGATCAAATTTTAATTTCACAATTGATTCTTCGGACGATTCTATTACCAATATTTTTTTAATTTTGTAATAAAGAAAATCAATTATGAAAATTATCACTTATAACGTCAATGGCCTGCGTAGTGCTTTATCGAAAGGATTTACGGACTGGCTGGCAGAAGAGCTACCGGATATTGTCTGTTTACAGGAAACGAAAGCCCAACCGGATCAAATCCCCACACTTGAATTCGAAGCTTTAGGTTATCGTTCTTTCTTTTTCTCAGCCGAGAAAAAAGGCTACAGTGGGGTAGCCATCCTGACCAAAATCACCCCCGATCATCTGGAATACGGAATGGGGATGCAGGAATACGATCGGGAAGGACGTTTCTTGCGGGCCGATTACGGCGACCTTTCTATTGTCAGTGTCTACCATCCTTCAGGCACCACCGGAGAGGAAAGACAAGCTTTTAAAATGAAATGGCTCGAAGACTTCCGGCATTATGTTATGAAACTCAGCAAAACCCGTAAAAAACTGATCCTTTGCGGGGATTATAACATCTGCCATCGTCCGATCGACATTCACGATCCGGTACGGAATGCCAACAGTAGTGGTTTCCTACCCGAAGAACGGGAATGGATGAGCCTGTTCCTGGAATCAGGATTTACCGATACTTTCCGGTATTTTCATCCCGAAGAACCTCATCAATACACCTGGTGGAGTTTCCGGGCGAATGCGCGGAACAACAATAAAGGCTGGCGTATCGACTACTGCATGGTCAGCCCGGAAGTCATCCCTCTGCTAAAAGATGCCCATATTCTACCCCAGGTAAAACACTCGGATCACTGTCCGGCAGTCGTTGAATTGAAAGTACTCTAAAGTATGAGAAAAGTACGTTTCGGAATAATAGGTACCAATTTTATTACCGACTGGATTCTTGAAGCAGCCCGCGAAGAGTTGCGTTTCGAAGCCACGGCCGTTTGTTCGCGAAGCAGGGAAACGGGCCAGGCTTTTGCCCTTAAGCACAGCATACCACACCTCTTCACTTCGCCCGAAGAAATGGCAGCCAGTTCTTTGATCGATGCCGTATATATCGCTGTCCCTAATTCTTTACATGCGGCTTTAAGTATTCTTTTCATGCAACAAGGGAAACACGTCCTTTGCGAAAAGCCCCTGGCTTCTAATGCAAAAGAAGCCAGGGAAATGATCCGGGTAGCCCGGCAAAATGGCGTTACTTTGATGGAAGCCATGAAATCGACTCTTACCCCTAACTTCCGGCAACTTCGCCGGCATTTAGCGGAAGCAGGATGCTTAAGACGCTATTTTGCCAGCTATTGTCAATATTCTTCGCGTTATGACAAATTAAAAGCGGGAATTGTATTGAATGCTTTTAATCCCGAACTTTCGAACGGGGCTATGATGGATTTAGGAGTTTACACCGTATATCCCCTGGTCGTCCTTTTCGGCCGCCCTAAACGTATTAGCGCCACAGGATTGAAACTTTCGACAGGAGTAGACGGCCAAGGGGCTGTAAACTTCGAATACGAAAACCTGAATGCTACCGTTCTGTATTCAAAGATTGCAGATTCCTTTTTACCTGCAGAAATCCAGGGAGAAAAAGGAACTTTTATTTTAGATCGTATTCAAACCATCCGTGAAGTAAAATTTATCCCCAAAGGGGGACAAATCCAGGATCTTTCGGTCCTGGCCTCACACAACGAATATTATTATGAAATAGCGGAATTTATCGATCTGATAGAAAGAAGGCTATGCGAATCGACGATCAATAGTCATGATCATTCGCTCGCCACGCTTGAAATCATCGATGAAGTACGCAAACAATCAGGGATCATTTATCCTGCCGACAAATAACCATCATGAACAAAGCCAAAGTATATTTCACCAACCTGAGGACCACCCCCAACAGCAATCTGTTGGATAAAATGGAGCGTTTGGTCAGAAAAGCAGGTATTGCCGATATTTCATTCGAACAGCAGTTTACAGCAATAAAGATTCATTTCGGAGAACCCGGAAATCTAGCCTACATACGGCCCAATTATGCCGCCCGCCTGGTACAAGTTTTACGTTCTTTAGGTGCCAAACCTTTCCTGACAGATTGTAACACGCTTTATTCCGGACGCCGGGCCAACGCCGTAGACCATCTGCAAAGTGCTATGGAAAACGGTTTCAATCCGATTTCCGCTCAATGCCAGGTAATCATTGC
The DNA here is from genome assembly GCF_000980295.1 of Odoribacter sp. N54.MGS-14. Classification (NCBI taxonomy): domain Bacteria; kingdom Pseudomonadati; phylum Bacteroidota; class Bacteroidia; order Bacteroidales; family Odoribacteraceae; genus Odoribacter; species Odoribacter sp. N54.MGS-14. Next base: position 11,372 of record NZ_LARL01000006.1, read on the forward strand.
CGACGGACTTAAAGGGACGGAGTACAGGGAAATAGAAATCGGGGGAGAATATTGTCAGGCTCCGAAAATCGGAGCAGCGATTGCCGACGCGGATATCATCGTCACGATGAACCATTTTAAAGGACATGAACAGGCTGGATTCGGCGGAGCATTGAAAAACCTCGGCATGGGATGTGCCAGTGTAGGAGGGAAACTCGAACTTCATTCTGCTTCCCAACCCGTTATCGATAGCCAAAACTGTAAGAAATGCGGTATCTGCATCAAACATTGTGCCCACGAAGCCATCCACTTCGATGCACAACATATTGCAGAAATAGATTATTCACGTTGTGTCGGTTGTGGTCAATGCGTGGCACTTTGTCAATACGATGCCGCCGTGATGGGCGAAAGCGACACTTCCGAACGCCTGAATTATAAAATAGCAGAATACACACAGGCCGTACTAAAGGACAAACCTCATTTCCACATCAGCTTTATCATGAACGTATCCCCCGAATGTGATTGCTGGAATCACAATGATGCTGCTATTATTCCGGATCTGGGAATTTTGGCTTCGTTCGATCCGGTTGCGCTCGATAAAGCCTGTGCCGACCTGGTCATTGCAGCCCCTGTCATCGGAGGGAATAAACTCTCGGAAGCTCATCCCCATGAACACCTGCAAGGGACGGATAAATTCCATCTGATCCATCCCGATACCAATTGGCTGGCCGGACTTCAACACGCAGAAAAAATAGGGGTCGGGACACTCGATTATGAACTGATCTCCGTATGACCCGTTACGGTCGGACTGTAAAAAACGCCGAGGGATTATTCGGGACTTTGCCCCTTATGACATGAAAAAAACAGATTTTCCGATCGATCCCATCGCACCTCTTTAGCTACGGGAAAAAAGAAAGGAAGCCTTTTTGACTTCCTTTTGTGGGCGCTGAGGGATTCGAACCCCCGACCCTCTGGGTGTAAACCAGATGCTCTGAACCAACTGAGCTAAGCGCCCGTGCGATCTTGTTCGATTGCGGGTACAAAAGTAGTAGTTTTTTCTTTCACTCCAAACAAAATGCTGTTTTTTTTCAAAATTATTTCAAATAATCGGCAAAGATTTCATCGAATAATTCCCCCCGGGTCAATTTCCCATCCTTTACACAAATCGATTCCACCCGGCCACGGGCACATAACTTATCATCCGACAGCCGATAAATATCTTCTAAAAACACCAGCTTAGCCCCTTCCCGGGATATATTCAATTTAACAGAAAAACGATTCCCGCTGATCAAAGACACTTTATAGTCGATCTCGACCCGGGCCACCATCGCATCGATACCTTGCTGATGTAATTCCCCGAAATTAGCACCGGCATGCTCCAAAAACTCATGACGGGCATGCTCCATATAATGCTGATAATTGGCATTATTCACCACCCCCTGCAAATCACACTCATAATCCCGGACTTTCATCTCCAATTCAAAAATATACTTTCTCATAACTTTCATTTAAAATCACAACAAAGATAAGGGTTCTTTTTCACTCATTCGGTTTATCTATATAAGCATAGAAACTATCGATCAAAAATATTTTATTTATCGACATAATTGATATATTTTTGTATCGAAAAGAAAAAACAATAACAATTTAAAAATAAAGATTATGCAAACAATTATCAATTCTCAGCTTCCTGAATTCAGTGTACAGGCATTTCAAAACGGTCAATTCAAAACAGTAACCGACAAAGATGTAAAGGGTAAATGGGGAATCTTCTTCTTCTATCCAGCCGACTTCACTTTTGTTTGTCCGACCGAATTGGTCGATATGGCTGAAAAGTACGAACAATTTCAGTCCATGGGTGTGGAGATCTACTCTGTAAGCACAGACTCTCACTTTGTACACAAAGCATGGCACGATGCTTCTGAAAGCATCCGTAAAATCAAATATCCGATGTTGGCAGACCCGACAGGAGCTTTAAGCCGTGCGTTCGGAGTCATGATCGAGGAAGAAGGAATGGCTTACCGGGGAACTTTTGTTGTGAATCCGGAAGGCCAGATCAAAGTTGTAGAAATTCATGACAATAACATCGGGAGGGACGCGAACGAACTTTTAAGAAAAGTTGAAGCGGCTCAATTCGTAGCCACTCATACCGGTGAAGTTTGCCCGGCTAAATGGAAAAAAGGTGAAGCGACCTTAAAGCCCAGTATCGACTTAGTCGGTAAAATTTAATCCCGGACTAATTTCAGGGTTTCAATGGTCCGACCGGTTGCTGAAAAGTCTGCCTGCCATTGAAATCCTTTATCATCTTCTGAAAAAATATACGCTATGTTAGAAACAGCATTAAAAGACCAGTTACGCACCATTTTTGCACCGCTGGATTCCCGATACACTTTTTTAATCCGGCTTAATCCCCGACACGAAAACCGGAATGAATTGATCGAACTATTAGAGGATGTCGCCTCTTGTTCAGAAAAAATCAATTACCGGCTGGAAGAAGGAGAGGGGCTGGAATTTGAATTGCTGAAAAATGAACAAAAAACGAGGATCAAATTCCGGGGCATACCGAACGGTCACGAATTCACTTCTTTACTATTGGCCATCCTCAACAGCGACGGCAAAGGGAAAAACATACCCGACGGGAGCTTACAGAAACGTATAGCAGCCTTGAAGGGACCGATCCGGTTAACTACCTATGTATCCTTAACATGTACGAATTGTCCGGATGTTGTACAGGCCTTGAATCTGATGGCTATCCTGAACGACAACATAGAACACGAAATGGTAGACGGAGCGATAAATCAAGCCGAAGTAGAGGCTCTGCATATACAGGGAGTGCCTTCGGTATATGCCGACGGTAAGCTCATACACGTCGGACGGGGAGAATTCGGAGAACTCCTTGAAAAATTGGAGGCGACCTACGGTTCGGAGAATACCGGCCAGGAAATCCCGGAAAAGAAATACGACGTCCTGATCGTAGGAGGTGGTCCGGCAGGCTCTTCGGCAGCCATCTACTCGGCCAGAAAAGGACTGAAAGTAGCCATCATTGCCGAGCGTATCGGAGGCCAGGTGAAAGAAACCGTGGGTATCGAAAATCTGATTTCTATTCCTTACACAACAGGTAGTCAGCTTGCCGATAATCTGCGTACCCATCTTCAACATTATCCGATCGATCTGTTCGAACATCGGAAAGTGGAAAAAATGGAGCATACCGGAAAAGAAAAAATTCTTTCGGTAACCGGAGGAGAAAAATTTGTCGCCCCGGCTATCATTATCGCTACCGGAGCTAGTTGGCGGCGTTTGAATGTACCTGGCGAAACAGACTATATCGGTAAAGGAGTAGCTTTTTGCCCCCACTGTGATGGTCCTTTTTATAAAGGAAAACACGTGGCTGTCATCGGAGGAGGTAATTCAGGAATCGAAGCAGCGATCGATTTGGCGGGAATTTGTTCTAAAGTAACTGTTTTTGAATTCCTGGAAGAGTTAAAAGCCGATCAGGTATTACAGGAAAAAGCGAAAAGTCTGCCTAATGTAGAAATTCTGGTCAACTCCCAAACAACCGAAGTGGTGGGAGACAAAGAAAAAGTGACAGGTATTCGCACAAAAGACAGGACAACGGGTAATGAACGCTTGTTCCCTCTGGACGGTATTTTCGTACAAATCGGACTAGCAGCCAATAGCAGTGCTTTTAAAGAAATTGTCGCGACCAATCGTCTGGGAGAAATCATCATCGATGCCCATTGCCGGACCGACATTCCGGGTATCTATGCAGCCGGCGATGTTTCCACCGTCCCCTATAAACAAATTATTATCTCAATGGGAGAAGGAGCCAAAGCAGCACTCTCAGCTTTCGAAGACCGTATTAAAGGGGTATTGGATTAACATCACTTTATTTTTGATTCGGTTCGTTTCTCAGGAAGCCTGAAAAACGAACCTTATCCGTTTTCTAAAATATACACAAAAACAACAATACCCAAGTTGCTAATCCTGTCAACTTTCACTAAGTCGATGTTATTATTTATACATAGAGAAGCTGAACAAAAGGGAACTTCAAGACATAGCCCAATCGAACACCAGCACATATTGTCAGGAAATAAAAAGAACCTCGCCAAAGAAAAAGCATCTATAAAATCGATGAACTTTATAAACTTTCGCCCAGGTGACTATTCAATTATAAATAATCTCGACTCCATAGGCGGGGACATCCAGAATTATTTTCGAATTATCATAGCTAAAACGGTTACCGAATAGGGAAGAGAAGTTTTCCTCCCGTTTCATCTCCGGTAAATCGAGCTTTAAAGAGACCGTTTCTTTGCCTTTGTTGAAAACTATGAGGACATTTTTACCGAAAAAAGAACGGATATAAGCGTAAATTTGCTTTTCCACCCGAAGGGGGATAAAATCCCCATAGAGTAAAGCCATATGTTCACCTCGCAATTGATTTAAAGCACTCAGCTTCGACTTCACGTTCAGCTGTTCGTCGGTCCATTCCTCCCCCTGCCCAAGTATTCCTTCCTTTTTCGGCCAACCGATTTCATCCCCTTCCCCAATCATAGGAATCCCCGGAATCGTCACATTAAAAGCCAGAAATTGGACTAATTTCCGATAGACCGTATCCTGTCGCTCACTCTGTACAGGCAAAAGGGAAAATTCATCGGTACGGGTGACAAAACGCGGAGCTTCGCCGTTACCCGAATAATGAATCCCTAAATAGTCATTCTCCGCATCCTGAAAAGTAGCATTCAATGCCTGTGCTAAAATTTCAAAACCCGTATTCGACCTGGCAAAAACCGCAGTGGCTTTATCAAAAACAAAACGGTCTAATCCGGCAAGACTGTCCGTTACGACAACGGTCAGCCGGCACCGCCGAGCTTCCAGCTCCAACTTTCGAAGATCGGCAGACAAACTATCAGCCGAAGCTTTCGGAAACAAATAGAGCGTATTTATCCCCAAGTCTTTGAAATAACCTTCTACCATTTTTTGACCGATAGCAGCAACCTCTATATTCGAATAAGCCGGGTTCATCGAATCGGCTATGAACCCGGTATCCGGCGTGGCCAACTCTTTCACTTCCAAACCATAAATAACTGTAGTCCTCTTATCTGTATTGTTCAATTGCCCGACTTCGGTAATCAATTTGCCTCGTCTAAGAGGGATAATAATCGCATTTGAAATACTGAAACTATCTCTCGCCCAAATCCTCAACTCTCCATACTTCAACTGACGGGCAGCTTCGGGCAACACGATACCTACCCTCTTTTCCGTACAGGAAAGGAAATTTTCTGCCAGTTTATAATTTTGAAAATAAACAGCCCAGTCTATTACCGGAGAGGTACTCTGTAAAAAAAACGTATCTCCCCTTACTTCATCGGTACCGATATAAAAACCGGCATCCGGATTCGGCCGCATCACCGGAATCTGATAATCATATCCCTCGTAACGGATGTTCATCCCGGATAATAACACACCTGAATCCCCGGCAATTACTCCTAACGTAGAGGCCGTTTTGTCCCAATACAACTTTACACCGGCAAGCGGAGTAATTTTTTTAATTTTTTCAGGATATAAGAAATAATCCTTCAGATCGACCCAAGTGGTATCGGACTTCAGAAAAACGGGCGAAGCCAAATGGGACAGGCCCGGTTGATCGGGAATTCGCAATTCTTTTGTCCTGCAACACACGATACAGGATAAAATTATAAAAGGAATCAATATTCTCATCAACATTCGTAAATCATTAACTTATCAAAGATATAATAAATTTATTACCGATCGACAGACAGAGTAGAATCCCGTACAATTAATTCGGGTTTCAACAACCGGGTCACTGTCGGGACCTCCTCTTTATCCTCGATGCGGCGAATCAACAAACCGGCAGCAATATTCCCTACCCGATACCCATCTTTATTCACGGTAGTCAAAGCGGGAAAGGTTACTTCTGTCGATGGTTCGTTACCATATCCGCATACAGCAACTTCTTCCGGCACCCTGCATTTCATCTGCCGAAGTACACTCAATACATGCACGGCAAAGGCATCGTTAGCGGCAAAAATACCATCGACTCCGGAATGCAACACCAATTGCCGGGTAATTCTATAAACTTCCGACACATCCTCACATTCGACGATCAGTTTTTCATCGGTGAACAAATGCCGGTCTTTCAACGCCTGCAAATATCCTTTTTCTCTTTTCTGCGCCCAAAGATAACGGCGGGGCAAAGCGATATGTGCAATCTTCCGGCATCCACCGTCAATCATATGTCTGACCACCGTACAGGCTCCTTTATAATCATCTTCGAGTACCCGGTCGGTATCCAGATTGGGAGCTATACGATCGAAAAACACCATCGGAATCCCCTCATGCTGCAATTTCACAAAATGATCCAGGTCATTCGTCGTCCTGGCAGGCGCAACTACCAAGCCATCGATCCCGGATTTCTGGAGAAACTGACAGATCTTTACCTCTTGTTCATAATCCTCTCCATTTTCAAACACAATCACCTTATACCCAGATGAATATGCAGAACGAATCACACTACTCACAGCACAGGCATAAAAATAATTTCCTAAAAAAGGAACCAGCATAGCGATCGAGTTAGATCTTTTATTTCTCAGACTCAATGCCAACGCACTAGGTTTATAGTGCAATTCTTGTGCCAAAGCCCTCACCCTTTCCTGAGTAGCCCGGCTAATATCCGGATGCCCCTTCAGTGCACGCGAAACGGTAGAAGGAGCCAACCCAAGTATTTCAGCCAATTTTTTTAAGGATACAGAAACTGCCATATCGACTTTTTATTTTTTAACGCCTGTAAGTATGAAAAGTTTCAGCAAGCGATTTCTGTTATTTTCTGAAATAAAAACGATTATAACACAAAAGTTCTCGGAAGTTTAATATAGTTTTGATACGAAATAACTAGCTAAATCAAGATATATATTTTACATTAAACAAATAAAACAGTGTATGTACGCGTAATTATGAATTTATGAATAAAGACTAAAAGCAAAACAACAGTCCATAAAAATGCAGAAATAGGTTACAGACGATTATTTAATTCTTATTTTTTATTATGTTTGTCACATTCCTTAGAGAAGGGAAATATAGAATTTAGTCGTTATTTTATTCTTGTCAGAGAAACCGCCAATTTTGAACAAAAGCAAGAATAAAATGTAATGTTCATGCATAAGCGTGGGCTGTTGTGTTTTGCTTTTAGGTGCTTGGCGGTACCCTTCTGACAGACACTCGGAACACGCTTTTTTTTAGAACTAAACTACGATTAAAATGAATATTAGTGCGGAAGAATTCCACATCCACTTTATCAGCTATGCAAATATCCCCTTTAAGGCAGGAATATATGCCAGTGATCTGTCTATAGACTGGGGAGACGGAACAAGTTCAATTCTGAAAGAAAAACAATACTTCAACATCGTCCATCACTATCAGCAAGAAGGACTGTTTCATATCAAAATTTCAGGCCACCGGATTTCAAATCTGAATGTCAGCCGGTTAAATTTAGTCGATTTACAACTCGAACATTGTCCTTCTTTGGAATATCTGAACTGTTCGATCAATGAATTGAAGGAACTGGATCTTTCCTCATGTCCGGCATTGGAAGAGTTGCATTGCAATTCCAATAATTTACAAACCCTGGATCTCAGTTCCAATCCAAAGTTGATGCAATTGAATGTTTCCTATAATCTTTTGGAAACCCTTGACCTTTCTTTATGCCCTAAGCTTCAATCTTTGTATTGTTCATTCAATCACCTGACTTCCGTTTGTTTGAACCATTGCAGGGATATTCTTTATATAGACTTGTGTAATAACTTATTAAATAAAGAAAAATTAGATCTGTTATTCAGCCAATTACCCCACCGGACGAAACGGGCCATGATCTATTATCTGGAAAACCCAGGCAGTGAATTTTCTGATTATCATCTTCTCAAACTAAAAAACTGGGATTAACAGATACTTTTTAGTTTTTAGTTTTCACTTTTTGACCGAAATAATATAACTTTGCGCCTCATAAATATCAACAAAATAAGGAATTAAATAAAATATATTATGGGAAGAGCGTTTGAATACCGCAAAGCACGCAAATTGAAAAGATGGGGTAATATGGCCCGTACGTTTACCAGAATCGGAAAAGAAATCGATATTGCCGTAAAAGCCGGTGGCCCCGACCCAGCAAACAATACCCGTCTTCGTATTCTGATTCAGAATGCCAAGGCTGAAAATATGCCTAAAGAAAATGTAGAACGGGCTATCAAACGAGCAATCTCTAAAGATACTTCTGATTACAAGGAAATCACTTATGAAGGATATGCACCTTATGGCATTGCCATCGTTGTAGAAGCAGCTACAGACAACAACACGCGGACCGTAGCGAATGTACGCCATGCCTTTACCAAGTTCGGGGGTTCGCTAGGAACGACCGGCTCACTCGACTTTATGTTCGACCGGAAGTGTGTATTCAAAATTAACAAACCGGAAAATTTCGATCCGGATGAATTCGAACTGGAAATGATCGACTACGGAGTAGATGAAATCTTCGAAGACGAAGATGGAGTAATCAATCTCTATGGCTCGTTCGATGCTTACGGAAATATCCAAAAATACCTGGAAGAAAATAAATACGATATCGTCAGCGGAGAATTCACCCGTATCCCTACCGATACGAAAGAATTGACCCCTGAACAAAGAGCAGAAGTTGATAAAATTCTGGACAAACTGGATGAAGATGATGACGTAACCAACGTTTACCACAACATCAAAGAAGATTAATTCCGTTTATTCTTGCAGAATTAAAAATATTGTTGCATATTTGCACCCGCAAAACGGAATTTATCCGTATGCGACAAAATGATGACTTCGTAGCTCAGCTGGTAGAGCAATTGACTCTTAATCAATGGGCCGAGGGTTCGAGCCCCTCCGAGGTCACTGAGAATAAACCACCTACTTTCGTAGGTGGTTTTCTTTTTATGCTTGTTTTTCTACTATTTAAGCAAGTTGTTTTAACTAACAATCATGTCCCGGAACGATTCAGGAAACGGCCGAATTATAATGATGACTCCAGCCAACCAATAACCCGGATTTCTTATATCCGGCACTAATGTATCCCGAAACCCGTAGCATACGACTAATTTTACCGGACGAGGTGATGTTGCCTCAGTTAAAATTATTAATATCATGATAATAGGTTATCTACGTGTCAGCACGGAAAAACAACATCCGGCCAACCAGCAGGATGAAATCAGGCGTTTTGCCGAAAGTAAACAACTCATCGTCAATCATTGGGTCACAGAAGTTGCCAGCGGCAAAAAGAGCGAACGCGACCGCAAACTGGGCGTACTGTTACGCCGACTTAAACGAGACGACACACTGATCGTCACGGAAATTTCGCGTCTGAGCCGGACGCTCACGGATATCATGGCGATTATGGGCAAATGTCTGGAAAGGGGAATAAATCTTTATACGACCAAGGAAGGCTACTCGTTCGACAACACGATCAACAGCAAAGTTCTGTGTTTCGCTTTCGGACTGGTGGCGGAGATCGAACGTAACCTTATCTCTATGCGTACACGCGAAGCGTTGGCACTACGGCGTGCGGAGGGAATGGTTTTGGGACGGCGCCACAGTAGCTATACCAAGATGAACGTACTGATCAAGAATCGACAGGTCGTTATTACGATGCTTAATAAGGGGAAGTCCATAAGCGATATTTGCAAACATTTCGATCTTTCGCGCGATACATTTGCCAAATTCAGGATGAAATACCCATCTGTCCAGAAGGCGCTGGACAAAAAAGAACAACTTAGAATCAGTCGATTTAAAAACAAACAAATCAATGCTTAAGAAATGACGGAAATTCGGGTATATCACCGGATTCCCGCTCGATTTGACAGAAAGCCGCCATAACTATCCTCCTTTATGTGTTTATACGTTGATTAAAACGTTGGTTTTCAACTACAAATTTATATCGTTTTTAGTATATGTACAAGATTAATATATAATATTTTTATAATCAAAGAATTATGATTGCCCATATGTGCCGTTATATGGTTTTATACCATGTATTATTCGTCCGAGGCGTTCAGAGGAACGTTTAAACAAGATAGATACAAAGGATAACATCCAAGTTTATCGTTGGTTAGAAGTATTAATCCGATGATATTTGAATGTCGAATGAAAAAAATCTTATTCTTTCTATTTACCTGTGCATTGACCATTGGAAGCGTGCAGGCACAGGAAGCGGCGGATTCTATAAAAATCTATTATCGCCGCGGGTACCGTAATGTCGATCCTTCATTCCGGGACAATCGGTCACAGCTGGAGTATTTCTTAAATTCGATCGGCGCGACATTAAAAAACGACCGTGTAGAAAAGATCGTCATCCGTTCATATGCCTCTCCCGACGGAGCGGTGCAGGCAAACGAACAATTGGCGGCCCGGCGGGCGGAAGAGCTGAAAGCCTATCTTGTCCGCGAAGGAAACGTTCCTCCCCATCTGATCGAACATCACGCCGAAGGTGTCGCATGGAACATGCTACGGGAGCAAGTCGTAGCATCCGACATGGCAGGACGTAACGAAGTATTGGACATTCTCGACCATACTCCGCTATGGATTTACGATGACAAGGGACACATCGTCGACGGCCGTAAAAAGCAGTTGATGGATTTGCAGAAAGGTAAACCGTATAATTATATGTTGGAGCATTTCTTTCCCGATCTGCGCAACAGCGTCAATATCACGCTCTATCTGCATGTCGTAGAGAAAAACTGCGAAAAACAAGCTGAAGCGGCTCCATCATACAAAGCCGAAAACACCGAGTCTTTACAAACTATCCTGGCCAAAGCACCTGCGGATAAGGAAATAGCCCCTCCTGCAACATCGACACCGACAACCGTCGATGTAAAGCCGGTACGTTCGTATCCGGCAAATACCGTCGGTGTACACGCTGGATACTGTACCTCGTGGATCACCTCTTACGGACTGACCTCATCGGCAAAACCGGGTTACGAAATCGGCGTAACCGACCGGGTCAGGCTCAGCCGGCAACTGCCGTTCTACCTGCGAACAGGAGTGAGCTTTATAAACAAAGGATACGAAGTCAACGGATTCGACGACAGTCGTACCACGATGAATTACATACAGATCCCTGTGGGTATCGACTACACCGTCGCGTTAGGAAAACACTTTGCATTTATACCGTTCGCAGGATTATATTACGCAGTCGGTATAGGCGGGAAACGTGAGGTTGAAGATGAAAAAATCTCCATCTTTAAAAAGGAAGGTGGATTTTCACGCCACGACATGGGCGTTTCGTGCGGGGTCGATGCTGCGTTCGGTCGCTTCATTATCGGAGCGGATTACCATACAGGACTTATCGATATCGACAAAACCGACACGATGTACGGGGAAGATAACCACAAAGTAGGATACAAACATGTCAGGAACCACTGTTTCATCGTTAGAATGGGAATTAATTTTTAATCTGGAAATGTCATGAAGAAGATAATAACTTGTATGATTTTTGGCTTATTGTCGTTGATTTCCTGTACGGAGTACGACGAAATCGCCATATGGAACAAGAGCGAGTATATAGATTCGCGTCTGGCCGCGCTCGAAGAGTTGTGCAGCCGGATGAACACCAATATAACCTCCCTTCAACTGATCGTAGAAGCATTGCAGGGCAACGATTACGTGACCGGTGTAACCCCGGTAGTAGAAAACGGGAAAACGATCGGCTACACGATCACCTTCATCAAAAGCGGTCCTGTAACGATATACCACGGAAAAGACGGCCAGCAAGGTACGGCGCCGGTGATCGGGATCAAACAGGATGGCGGCATCTATTATTGGACGTTCGACGGTGAATGGCTGACGGACGACCGTGGGGATCGGGTCATGGCACAAGGTATGGCCGGCAAATCGGCCTACGAACTGGCAGTCGAGAAAGGCTACCGGGGCACGCTCGAAGCATGGCTTGCATCGCTCAACGGAAGTAATGGCAACGACGGCAAATCGGCCTATGAACTGGCGGTCGAAAATGGTTATCGGGGCACCGAAGAAGAATGGCTGGAATCCCTCAAAGGCGATAACGGCATCACCCCTAAGTTGGAGATCAGGGAAGACGGTTATTGGTATATCTCTTACGACGGGGGACAAATGTGGACTAAACTGGATCGGGCTACGGGCGATCCCGGCCAAAACGGAGATTCGATGTTCAGCGATGTTGACAATTCCGATCCGGATTATCTCGTTCTGACACTGTCTGAAAACGGCGAACAGATAAAACTGCCTTACTACAAAGACAAATTCGACCTTTTGTTCGTCTCGGGAACCGACAAAGTGAAAGAGATGACGGTTTACTGTAGCGCAGGTACAACGGCAGTAGTAAACTACGAATTGACGAATCCTTTGAACGCACAAATTTCCATCGCATGCATTTCGCACAGCGGATACAAGGTCACGGTAGATAAAACCGGTAAGAAAATCTCTGTTTCCGCTCCCGACGATCCGGCAGCGATCAGCGAACCGGAAAGCGGGATACTGGTATTCGCTTCAGACGACGAACGCACCATAATGCGAAAACTGGTTGTCAAACAGATGAAGTATATCGAATATACGGCACACCAACAACTTGGGTGGAATAATGGTGCATATGGCCCTCGTTTCGGGGGTAAAAACTGCACGTTTCTTGACGAGCAATGTACATACGACAAAAATACCAAAGAGGGTAAATGGGCTTATACCGGAACGGTCGAACGGGTGAACGACGGTGCATTCCTCTATGAAGACCAAATAATAAGCATTGTCTTACCTTCAGGGATCGAGATAATAGAGGGTGTCGCTTTTCAGCAGAGCAGCATAGAAACAATTGAATTACCGAATACTTTAAAATCAATTGGAAATACTTGTTTCGGGTATTCAAAACTGACCCGAATTACCATATCGAAAAGTGTTGTCTCATTGGATAGGGCTGTATTTAGTAAATGCGCCGAATTGATTTCGGCCGATATTCAGGCCAATATTGAAGAATTACCCTCCAATACATTTGAGCAATGCTCTAAATTACAAAATATCAAATTGCCGGAATCACTAAAAAGAATATCTAATAATACTTTTATAAATTGTTCTCTCTTGGAAGAGATCACAATTCCCGATGCAGTTACCGTGATTGATGATAAAGCTTTCAGTCAATGTTCATCATTGAAAAAAGTAATTCTCGGAACACAACTCGAAAGAATCGGTACAAACGCATTCAATCAATGTTCTGCATTGGAAACGATCTTATGTCCGGATGAGACTCCGGCTACCTTGGGGAAAGGTGCTTTTCCCGTAGCAGACGGCTGGACAGTCACCAATGCCAGCTATAAAATATATGTTCCTGATGAACAACTCGAAACATACAGACAAGCTTGGCCGGATTATTGGGCTGCCCCCAGTAATTTCCAAATAACGAAAGTCATATATGGGATAAGCTCGATGCCTACGCAATAGGTATAATGACATTTAATAAATATCCCTCGGATCGTTTGATCCGAGGGATATTTATTAGGACAGGTCTTCGGTAGATCTGCAATTTTTGTAAAACATTTCGCTTATTCCCGTTTCAGGGCAGATGATCGCTGTGAGCAATGAACTTTCCCGAATCACCCGAACAGACTGCGGCAGATGTCCGCTATTCTGGAAACGAATGCCACTTCGATATGAGTCGCTTTGCGGGTAAATCCTTTTTTATTTCCCAAAGGCACAAAGATTCGTTTAAAACCTAGTTTTTCGGCTTCCGATATCCGCTGTTCGATACGACTGACAGCCCGAATCTCACCTGACAGCCCGACCTCTCCGGCAAAAACCGTATCTGCCGGAAGAGCTGCATCGATATTCGACGACAAAACAGCCATGACTACGGCTAAATCCAGTGCCGGATCACTCACCCGGATACCACCGGCAATATTCAAGAAAACATCTTTAGCAGCCAATTTAAAACCGACCCGTTTTTCGAGCACTGCCAATAGCATATTCAACCGACGCGAATCAAAACCCGTAGCAGAGCGCTGAGGCACTCCGTAAGCGGCTGTCGACACCAAAGACTGTACTTCCAATAAAATCGGTCTCACGCCCTCCACAGTAGCAGAAACCGCTATTCCACTCAATTCCTGATCATGATTGGACAAAAGTAGTTCGGAAGGATTGGTGACCTGCCTCAATCCTGATTGCAACATTTCATAAATCCCGATTTCGGAAGTCGAACCGAACCGATTCTTCATCGAACGTAAAATACGGTACATATATTGCTGATCACCTTCAAATTGCAGGACAGTATCCACCATGTGTTCCAGTATCTTGGGACCGGCCAATTGGCCGTCTTTCGTAATATGGCCGATCAATATAGTAGAAATCGTATTTTCTTTGCTAAAACGGAGTAAGGTATTGGTACATTCACGAATCTGAGACAGACTACCGGGAATAGAGTCTACAGCTTCGGTAGCTAAAGTCTGTATCGAATCGATAATCAATAAATCGGGCAGAATAGCACGTGCATGCTGCAAGACCATTTCCAAAGAATTTCCGGAAAGGAACAAACATTCGTCGTTTTCGGCTCCTAAACGCTGAGCTCTCATCTTTATTTGCGAAATACTTTCTTCACCGGATACATACAACACTTTTCCACAACGGTTATGAAGAGCGAACTGCAATACTAAAGTCGATTTACCGATACCCGGTTCACCACCTAACAGAATCATCGATCCCGGAACCATACCTCCTCCCAATACCCGGTTCAGCTCGTTATCTCCGGTATCCATCCGGACATCTGCATTCACTTTGATCTCGGACAAACGCAACGCTTTGGAGGAAGGATTGCCTATTATTGCATTCCCCCGGCTTTTCGAAGTTACCTCGACTTCTTCCACAAAACTATTCCATTCGCCGCAAACATTACAACGCCCGGTCCACTTAGCCTCTTTCGCCCCGCAATTCTGGCACACATATACTGTTTTCGACTTTACCATATCAACTTACAATCCGGTTAATAAAATTCCTCCTCATCTTCCCGGAGGCTTTTATTCATCTCTTTCGCCTCTGCCTCGGAAATCGTCTCATCGCAATCCAGGCGCTTGCTGATTCCGGCGGGACGGTCGAAAGGACGGCCGGACATCTTCAGCCCGGAATCGGCGTAAGCTTTCTGCAAAAATTTAGCCCAAATAGGCAAGGCCATATTAGCTCCCTGTCCATTAGCCAAATTCTGGAAATGGATGGAACGATCCTCTGCTCCAACCCAAACACCACCGACCAAGTCGGGAGTAACACCTATAAACCAACCATCAGCATGCTGCTGAGTGGTACCGGTTTTTCCTCCCATTGGATTCGTCAGTTTATATTTATAACGCAAACGAACACCCGTCCCGCTATTCACTACGCCTTCCAGCAAATTACACATCAGATAAGCCGTATTCTCAGTAATGACTTCGCGGGATTCGGGACGGAATTCCTGAAGTACGTTCCCGTACTTATCTTCAATCCGGCAGACAGGCAGCGGAGAATTGTATACACCCTTATTCGCAAAAATCGAGTAAGCTGCCACCATTTCTTTTACCGTAATTTCAGCAGTACCTAAAAATACAGAAGGTACCGGATCGATAAAACTGGTAATCCCCATCTTATGGGCCATTTGAGCAACAGCTTCGGGAGTAAATTGTTTCAATACCCAAGCCGAAATATTATTCTCCGAATTGGCCAATCCCCAACGTAAAGTAACCATTTCTCCCTGACGTTTCGTACCTCCCCGTGCCGACCAGGGTTCACCTGTCGGAAGGATAAAGGTTTGGGGAATATTCGGCACTTTATCACAAGGCCCGAGACCTTCCTGCATAGCCAGGGTATATAAGATCGGTTTGATGGTAGAACCGACCTGTCGCTTTCCGGCACTCACCATATCGTACATAAAATAACGGTAATCCGGTCCGCCGACATAAGCTTTGATATAACCTGTCTGAGGCTGCATAACCATAAATCCCGAGCGGAAAAATGATTTATAATGTTTGATAGAATCCAAAGGTGTCATCACTGTATCCCGGATACCGCTCCAGGTAAATACCTGCATTTCCAAAGGTTGATCGAACGTCTTCCGGATTTCGTCGAAACTCATCCCTTGCTTACTCAGTACCCGATAACGCTCGGACTGACGGATAGAACGGTCCAGCACCTCTTCAATCTCGGCAGGTGTCATGTCGTTAGAAAAAGGAGGACGGAGTTTTTTCACTTTTTCTTTATCGAATAAAGGCTGCAAATCCTGAGAAAGATGCTCGCGTACAGCTTCTTCAGCATATTTCTGCATTCTGGAATCCAAGGTCGTATAGATTTTCAATCCATCGGAATACAAATCATAATGCGAACCGTCTACTTTTACATTCTTTTTACACCACCCATACAAAGGATTGGTTTCCCAGACAATCGAATCCAGCCTGAACTGTGATAAATCTCTGTAACGTTTTCTATCGGGCTTATTCGCAGTCATAAACAAACGAAGATATTCCCGGAAATAAGTTGCTAATCCTTCTTTATGATCGACCCGTTTAAAATTCAATCCCAAGGGTAACTTCTTTAAAGAATCACACTCTTCGCGGGTGATTTTATCGTATTTATACATTTGAGATAAAACGACATTCCGGCGGTTTAAAGTAAGCTCAGGACGACGGACCGGATTATAGTAAGAAGAATTCTTAGCCATCCCGATCAACATAGCCGCCTGTTCGACTTTCAACGAATCCAAGGGAACCTGGAAATAAATATCTGCAGCCGAGCTGATTCCTACAGCCAGATTCAGAAAATCATATTTGTTGAGATACATGGTCAGAATTTCTTCTTTCGTATAGCTTTTTTCCAAACGTACTGCAATCACCCATTCCCGGAATTTACGAATCGCCAATTCAAACACATTCAAATCAGATTCACGGGGAAAAAGCATTTTCGCCAATTGCTGACTGATGGTACTTCCACCTCCAGCCGAAGTATTAGCCGTAAGTAATCCCTTAGCTACCCGGAACAATCCCCTCACATCGACTCCGCTATGATCGTAAAAACGGACATCTTCGGTAGCGATCAACGCATCGATCACAGATTGTGGAATTTCCCGGTATTCGATATATTTCCGGTTTTCCTTCTCAAAATAACGGTTCATGATAGGCCCGTCGGCAAAATAAACTTCGGAAGCAAACCGATTATTGGGATTCTCCAATTCTTCGAATGTAGGCATAAATCCTAATTTCCCGGCCGATATCAACCAAAAGAAAACAAAAACCCCGATAATGCCTACCAGCACTACCGACCAAAAGATCACAAAGAATTTCCAATATTTTTTAAACATACTCTTCCATCAAAATTTATCGGCACCGCTTTTATTGTTTAGAAGCTCTCGATTTGTTTAGAAAACATTGTTCTTCTCGAAAAAGCGAGAAACTCTGTTAGGAGAAACCTACAGCTTTTGTATTCAATTTGACAATGAATGCTCTTAACAGAAAATCCCAAGGATTTTCTCCCAACAGAATCGAATGTTCTCTCCACAATTCCAAAGGAATTCTCAACAATAAAAACGGTATCGTTTTTATTATGTGCCAAAGATAATGAAAATCAGATAAAAAAAAACGGTCAGCGTCTTGTTTGATCACCGATCGTTTTCGGGCTTACCGTCAAATTAATGTCGTCGGTTTGACTAATCGGAGGCAGGAAACCCAACCTGTTTTTATCAAAATCCATAGCACAGAAAACAGAATAAAAAATAGAATATTCACAAAATAAAGAACTCGGCAATGATTTATTACTGTATTTGCTTTTAAATCATTACTCGTTGAAAAAACAAGAAACCATCAAATTATTATTCAATAAATTACCGGATAACTTATCTTATACTCAGAAAAAATATAAAATTCAGAATCTCCTAACCAAGCTGAGAAAACAAGGTAAAATTCTAAAATAAGAATCAGAGAACTTTATCTTAGCGGTGGTTAGTCCGATTTAAATGCTGAATATATCTGCATTATTGAAAATAAAAGCTTTTATAATTCAATAAAAAAATGAATTATAAAAGCTTTTCAAACCAAACGCAAATTATTTATACTCGTCCCAGCTTTTGATCGCTATATCTTGCCGGTCGACTTTACAGATGGCATAAATGAAAGCACTGGCCAGACGAGCATTGGTAATCAGAGGGATATTATAATCCACGGCAGCCCGACGAATTTTATAACCGTTATCCAATTCCCGTTTTGTATGATTCTTCGGAATGTTAATCACCATATCTATTTTTTTATTCCGCAGGTAGTCCATAATATTCGGTTCTTTCTCTTCGTCGGGCCAATGAAGGATGGTGACACGAATACCGTTTTCCTCAAAGAACTTAGCCGTGCCTGCTGTTGCAAAAATATGATATCCTTTGGCAATGAGCATTTTTGTAGAATTGAGTAATTCCACTTTTGAACGGCTGGGGCCCGAAGAAATCAGAATATTCTTTTCAGGAATCCGGTTACCTACAGAAATCATACTCTTTAAGATAGCTTCGTAATAGTTTTCACCGATACATCCCACCTCTCCGGTAGACGACATATCCACTCCTAACACCGGATCGGCCTTTAACAAACGGGCAAACGAAAATTGAGAAGCTTTGACTCCGACATAATCCAAATCGAAAACCGATTTATTCAATTCGGCTACATGTTCACCCAACATAATCCGGGTTGCCATTTCGATAAAGTTATATTTCAAAACTTTCGATACGAACGGAAAACTCCGCGAAGCACGCAGGTTACATTCGATCACTTTGATATCGTTGTCTTTGGCCAGGAATTGCATATTGAAAGGCCCGGAAATATTCAGTTCTTTCGCAATAGCACGGGCAATCCTTTTAATCCGCCGCATGGTTTCCACGTATAGTTTTTGTGCCGGAAAGACAATCGTAGCATCTCCGGAATGTACGCCGGCAAACTCTACGTGTTCACTAATGGCATAGGCTTTTAT
The DNA here is from genome assembly GCF_000980295.1 of Odoribacter sp. N54.MGS-14. Lineage (NCBI taxonomy): Bacteria > Pseudomonadati > Bacteroidota > Bacteroidia > Bacteroidales > Odoribacteraceae > Odoribacter > Odoribacter sp. N54.MGS-14. The sequence goes on from NZ_LARL01000006.1 coordinate 30,359, forward strand.
TTCTCCATGCTGAGCTACAGCGTCTATCTCTACTTCTTTAGCCTGTTCGATAAATTCGGTCACCACAACCGGATGATCTTTAGATACTTCAGCAGCTAGTTCGAGAAAATGAACCAATTCTTCCCTATTGGATACAACATTCATTGCAGCTCCGGAAAGGACATATGAAGGACGAATCAACAAAGGAAATCCGACCTCATCGACAAACGTATAAATATCCTCCAGACTAGTCAATTCTTTCCAGCGGGGTTGATCGATACCCAGATGATCACACATCGTGGAAAATTTCTGACGGTCTTCGGCCCGGTCGATAGATTCTGCCGATGTACCTAAAATATTGACATGCTGACCGTTCAGACGCATCGCCAGGTTATTCGGAATTTGTCCACCGGTAGAAACAATCACTCCCCTCGGTTCTTCCAGCTCTACAATATCCATCACACGCTCGAAAGACAATTCGTCGAAATAAAGACGATCGCAGGTATCGTAATCCGTACTCACCGTCTCCGGATTATAATTAATCATCACAGAACGGTATCCCATCTTATTGATCGTATTCAAAGCACTGACCCCACACCAGTCGAATTCTACGCTACTACCGATCCGATAGGCTCCGGAACCCAGTACAATGACCGACCGGCCGTCATGTTCATACTGAATATCGTTTTCCGTCCCATTATAGGTCACATACAGGTAATTAGTCATTGCCGGATATTCTCCGGCCAACGTATCTATCTGTTTAACACAAGGTAAAATTCCCAATCCTTTCCGATATTCACGCACTTCCAGCATTTTTTGATGAGCAGTCAGCCGATCGTCTTTGATTGTCAGACGTCCGATCTGAAAATCTGAAAATCCCATTTGTTTTGCTTTCCGAAGCAGAACAGAACTCACTCCTGTAATGGTCGAATATTTATTCAGCTCATTTTTCAGATAATGGATATTTTGTAACCTCTCCAAAAACCATTTATCGATACGTGTCATCTCATGTATTTTATCCACATCGTATCCTCTGTCGAAAGCTTCGGCGATAGCAAAAACCCGTTTATCCGTGGGATTCACCAATTCTTCATCGATATCCGGGATTTCAATCTTATTTCCGGCAAATCCGTGCATACCTTGTCCCACCATCCGGAGTCCTTTTTGTATCGCTTCTTCAAAAGTACGTCCGATAGCCATGATTTCTCCGACGCTCTTCATAGAGGATCCGATCAGCTTGGACACTCCTTCGAACTTATTCAAATCCCAGCGCGGAATTTTACAAACGACATAATCCAAAGCCGGTTCGAAACAAGCGGTAGTCACTTTTGTAACAGAATTTTTAATCTCATGTAAACCGTATCCCAATCCTAATTTGGCAGCCACGAAAGCCAGGGGATAACCCGTCGCTTTCGAGGCCAAAGCACTGGAACGGGACAAACGGGCATTCACCTCGATCACCCGGTAATCTTCAGAGTTCGGATCCAGGGTATACTGAACATTACATTCTCCGACAATTCCGATGTGACGAATAATCTTGATAGCGATAGCCCGAAGTTTATGATATTCACTGTTACTCAAAGTCTGAGAAGGAGCCACTACGATACTTTCACCGGTATGAATTCCCAGTGGATCGAAATTTTCCATATTGCATACGGTGATACAGTTATCGTACTGATCACGGACAACTTCATATTCTACTTCTTTCCAACCTTTCAAAGATTCTTCGATCAACACCTGAGGCGAATAAGAGAAAGCACTGGCAGCCAATTTACGAAGTTCTCCTTCATCGGAACAAAAGCCTGAACCCAAACCTCCTAAAGTGTAGGCAGCACGTACAATAATCGGGAAACCGAGTTCTTTCGAAGCAGCGATGGCTTCTTCCATGCTATTGGCAGCAATACTACGAGGGGTTTTTACATCTATTTCGCGTAATTTATTGGCAAAAATCTCCCGGTCCTCCGTATCGATAATCGCCTGCACAGGAGTACCCAATACCTGCACATCATATTTTTCAAGGATGCCTTTCTGATACAATTCGACACCACAATTCAATGCAGTCTGCCCCCCGAAAGAAAGCAAAATACCATCAGGCCGTTCTTTTTTGATGACTTCTTCTACATATTCAGGAGTAACCGGTAAATAATAAATTTTATCGGCCACCCCTTCCGAAGTCTGCACAGTAGCAATATTCGGATTAATCAGCACACTGTATTTTCCCTCTTCACGGATGGCTTTCAAAGCCTGGGATCCAGAATAGTCGAATTCACCGGCTTGACCGATTTTCAATGCTCCCGAACCCAATAATAATATTTTATTTATTTCCTTCATGTCGATTTTAATCTTAGCTGGTTTTACCTGAAATGTTTTACTTATTACCTTTTCCCATGTTCTCGATAAACTTATCGAACAGATATTCTGTATCTACAGGCCCACTGGAAGCTTCGGGGTGGAACTGTGCCGAAAAAAAAGGTTTGGTTTTGTGGCGTATCCCCTCGTTAGTACCGTCATTGACATTCACAAAAAGAGGTTCCCAATCTATCGGTAATGTTTTATCATCGATAGCAAATCCATGATTTTGTGAAGTAATATAACAACGGTTGCTTCCGGGCTGCATCACCGGTTGATTATGACTGCGGTGACCGTATTTTAATTTATAAGTCACAGCACCGGCAGCTCTTGCCATCAACTGATTGCCTAAACAAATCCCCATAATCGGTCTATCACCGGTCAAAATTTTTTTAATATGCTTGATGGTTATATCACATTTAGCAGGGTCACCGGGACCGTTGGACAAAAAATATCCGTCACACTCTTCCTGAGTAAAATCATAATCCCAGGGAACCCGTTTAATGGTCACATCCCGTTTCAAAAGACAACGAATAATGTTATACTTCACCCCACAATCCACTAAGATCACTTTATATTTTCCATGTCCGTACTCCACTACTTCCTTCGTAGAAACTTCGGCCACAATATTATGTTCATTGGGATCATAAAAAGGAATCGAAATATTATCGAATTCTATTCTTCCCAACATAGCTCCATGTTCACGCAATTTCTTTGTCAATGCCCGTGTATCTATACCAAAAAGTCCCGGTACCTGTTGTTCTTTCAACCACTGTCCGAGACTTTTTTGCGAATTCCAATGACTATATGCAAATGAATAATCGGAAATGATAATCGCTGTACAATGAATTTTATCCGATTCGAAAAATTTTGAAACCCCGTTTTCCTCATCATCCACCGGAACTCCGTAATTGCCGATCATAGGATAGGTAGGAACCAAAATCTGACCTTTGTAGGAGGGATCCGTCAAACTTTCCGGATAACCGGTCATCGCCGTGTAGAACACTACTTCACCGGAAACCGACTTCTCATATCCAAATGAAGTTCCTTCATAAACAGTTCCGTCCTGCAGAACTAAACGCGCTTTCTTTAAATTTTGCATATCTATTTAAATGAACTAATTTATCAAACGTCCAAATTGGCGCAAAGGTAAAAAAACTTTCATATCACTACAAGAATATTTATGCATTTTTTATGCATTTATATTCACATATTCAAAATCGATATCATTTCAAATTCTGAATTTAATCTCTATCTTTGCCTTATGACCATTATTTAACGATATCATTTTATGAGAAATAAAACCAAAAGACTTTTAACTATACGCAAACTGATCGAATCGGAACTCATTTCTTCACAAGAAGAATTATTGTTCCGTTTGAAAGAAATGAACGTCGAAGCTACCCAAAGCACTTTATCCCGGGACTTGAAATTTATGAAAGTTGCCAAAATCCCGCATAAAGAAAAAGGGTATATTTATGTAATTCCTGAAAGTATTCAAAATGAACAACGGGAAGAAAAAGTTTCGGCTATTATCACCGACACCATACTAAGTATCGATTTTTCGGGCAATATGGCTGTTATCAAAACTTTGCCCGGATATGCCAATGCAGTAACCGTCCTCATAGACAGTGAAAATTACTTTGAAATTCTGGGAACTATTGCAGGAGACGATACTATTTTTATCGTTATGCGCGAAGGAGTCAGCCGAAGCGAATTAATCGAAGCATTGACTTCCGTCCATCCGGCTATCCATACCTTATATAAATAAATATTTTCTGAATAAAAAGTTCCATAAATCCTGTCCGAAGGACACCTCTATACTTTTATAAACTTTATAAACTCTATAGTATGCTGTACAACCGAATATTTTATCCGTTTTAACTCTCAATACATTAGATAAGTCCGGAAATAGCAGATTTCTTTTTTTCCTTAAACCTTAATAAAATAATTTAAGCTAGTTCATTTCCTAATTATAAAAATAGTTCGTAAACTTGCATCCCGTATTTTTAACGAAGTATCATGCAAGTTTTAAACACTAAAAATGAACTAATTAGCCTTCTGGAAAATCTCCGTAAAGAAGGAAAAAAAATCGGATTTGTTCCCACAATGGGAGCTTTACATGAAGGACATTTATCCCTCGTAAAAGAAAGTAAACACAATAGTGATATCACTGTAGTCAGTATATTTGTCAACCCAACACAATTCAATGATCAGGAAGATCTGAAAAGATATCCCCGAACACTGGACAAAGATATCGAATTACTGAAAACAGTAGATTGTGATATCGCATTCGCACCTTCTGTTGAAGAAATTTATCCGGAACCGGATACCCGAAAATTCGATTTCGGATATATAGAAACAGTGATGGAAGGAGCGAAAAGACCGGGTCACTTCAATGGAGTAGGTCAGGTAGTGAGTCGTTTATTCGATATTGTTCAACCCGATAAAGCATTCTTCGGAATGAAAGATTTCCAGCAAATCGCTATTATCAAAAATATGGTGAAACAATTAAAATACAACATCGAAATCATTCCGTGTCCGATTATCCGGGAAGAAAATGGACTAGCCAAAAGTTCACGTAACACATTGCTCGATGAAGAATACAAAAAAAATGCTCCTCACATATACGCTACTTTAAAAAAAGCTCGTAACTTAGCTTCACAAATGAATGTCAGTGAATTGAAAAAATGGATTGCTGACGAAATCAACAATAATCCATACCTGGAAACAGAGTATGTCGAAATTGTCGACGATACCACTCTAAAAGTTGTGGAAAACTGGTCAGAAGAAGGAACTAAAGTAGCTTGTATAGCTGTATATGCCGGAAAAATCCGACTGATAGATAACATTGTATTCTAATTTTAAATCCATTTTAAAATTATCATCATGTTTATAGAAGTAGTCAAATCTAAAATCCACAAAGCAACCGTCACTGAAGCTAACCTTCAATATGTAGGTAGCATAACGATCGATGTAGCTTTAATGGAAGCCGCTAATATTATCGAGAATGAAAAAGTTCAGATCGTCAATGTAAACAACGGAGAAAGATTAGAAACTTATGTCATTAAAGGCGAAAGAAACTCAGGTGTCGTATGTCTGAACGGCCCGGCGGCCCGGAAATGTGCAGTAGGAGATGTGGTCATCATTATTTCCTATGCATCGATGGACTTCGAAGAAGCTAAAAAACATACGCCAACCTTGGTATTTCCGGACACCAATACCAATCGATTGATATGATCTGGGAATAAATCCCAGATTAAAATAATTGTAAATGAATTACTTATCATTCATAGAAAATAAAATTGTCAGAGAAAAAGAAACTCTGATCCATACTTTGAGTCAATGGAGATTTAAAGAAGAAAAAATTGTTTTCACGAATGGTTGTTTCGATATTCTGCACCGGGGACATATCGAATATCTCGCCCAAGCTGCCGGTCTTGGCCAAAAATTAGTTATAGGATTGAATACCGATGCGTCGGTCAAAAGATTAAAAGGTGATAAACGTCCTGTCAATAACCAGGAAGCCCGGGCTCTCTTACTTGCTTCACTTCTTTTTACAGACAAAATTATTTTCTTCGACGAAGATACTCCTCTGGAACTGATCCGGTTTATTCAACCCGATATTTTAGTAAAAGGAAGTGATTATAAACCCGAAGAAATTGTAGGTTACGACATCGTAAAAGCAAAAGGAGGGGAAATTATAACAATAGATCTTACTCCCGGTTTTTCTACCACTTCTATTCTGCAAAAGCTATAATTGATCAGCGTAATTATATTTTCTGATCGAATCAATTCCCGGAGATTGTTGCTTAGAAAAATATTGTTGAAAAGTTATTAATCGGCTGTTGAAAACTACTTAAAGAAACTCATATCTTTATTTGGATATCTCGTTTTCAACTCTTATTCGATATTTCACCCGAATAACCAAGAAAAGAATTCATTTTTATCTCAAAACATTTATACAAATTACTAACAGTTTTCCACAGTTCAAAATCTATTTTTTTTCTGTGAAATAGGTTACTGACAATTGTTAATAACTCATATAAATTATTGAATAAAAACATATTATATTACAATATCATGTTAGAAACACAGTTCCAATTTTTAAGAACGATAAAATCAAATAAATCGATCAACATTTTTGAAGACAACTAACAGTCTATTATAATCATCATTTTTTTTATAAAAGAATAAAAATATAATAATGAATATATGATTGTTGAAAAACGTCTTTGTGTAACTTTGCAAAACACTTTATTCAAATTTTTATGGAAAGCTATTTCCTTTGAAAAATAAAAAGTAGTAAGTTTGAAGATTGTATTAAAATAGGAATAATCTAAGATAAATGGAAATCAAAATTGTAAATCGTTCAAAACATCCGCTACCTGAATATAAAACAAAAGCTTCGGCTGGTATGGATATTAGGGCTAATCTGGAAGAAATCGTCACGTTGAAACCTTTGGAAAGAAAATTGATCCCAACAGGTTTATTTATCGAATTACCCGAGGGATATGAAGCACAAATCCGTCCCCGTAGCGGGTTGGCTTTAAATGAAGGTTTAGGACTATTGAACAGTCCGGGAACTTTAGATGCCGATTATCGTGGTGAACTAGGAGTTATCGTGGTGAATCTCTCTAATAATATGATAACGATCGAAGACGGAGAAAGAATTTGTCAGATGGTCATTAACAAGGTAGAACAAGCCGAATGGATAGAAGTAAATGAACTATCGGACAGCGAACGGGGAGACGGAGGATTCGGTCATACAGGAAAAAAATAATTATAAAATTAAAGAATAGAAAAATATGGTAAGATGGATTGCTTTCATACTTTTTTTTCTTTTTATTTTACCTGCTTTTGCCGATAAAAAAAAGAAAACGGAGAACATACAGGAGCTAGATGAGAAAACCAGATTAGAATTTGACTATTCTTTTATGGAAGGGGTCAGGAGTAAAATTACCGGGGATTATCAGGCTGCTATCGGATGGTTCGATAATTGCCTTAAAATTCTTCCTTCCAGTTCAGTTGCAAAATATGAAATAGCCGGTATTTTGACTGCAGGTGAAGATTATAACGGTGCTTTGCAATTAGCTCGTGAGGCTGTGGCCGGAAATCCGGATAATATGTGGTATAAAATATTGTTAGCCAATATTTTGCAAAAGAAAGCAATGATCGAAGAGGCTTGTAATGTATATGCCGATATCATTGCTAAATATCCGAATAAAGAAGAATTTTATTTGATCGAAGCGGAGTTATATATCTCTGTCGAGAAATGGCAGAAAGCGATCGAGGTATTCGACCGTTATGAACAACAGAACGGCATAACCGAACCTGTATCTATCGAAAAAATTAAGTTGTATACTAAACTCGATGATGTTAAGAAAGCATCCAACGAATTGTTAAAGTTGATTCGGAAGTTCCCGGATAAGAGCGAATACCTTAGTTTATTAGCCGAACTTTATTTCAATTATAATCAGGATAAAAAAGGATTACAAATTCTGGATCGTATATTGAAGGCCGAGCCTGATAACGGTTTTGTTCATTTCTATTTGGCTGATTATTATCGGAGTAAGAAAGAATTGAAAGAAGCCGATAGACATACGAAAGAAGCTTTGGTCAGTGATAAAATCGAGAATGGATATAAAATACAATATATTCTGAAGTTGATTCTGAATCCTGATACGACATTGACAAGCGATAGTCAGTTGGATAATTATATGAATCTATTGATGCAAAAATATAGCGACGATTTGTCGGTAAGGGCTTTACATTCGGATTTTCTGAAAAAAGATCATAAATTGGCTGAAGCACGGAATGAATTGGAGTATATTCTTTCGAAGGACAAAAATAATTATTTGATTTGGGAAGAATTGCTGCTGATGTGTAACGAGATGGGAGATACCACTTGTATGTATCGGCATGGAATAGAAGCTATAAAGTATTTTCCGGAACAACCTTTACCCTATGCTTTATCGGGAATCGCTTTGATGATGCAAAAACAATTCGCCGAAGCTTTGCCTTTGTTCGAAAAAGGCGTTGAGTTGACAGACGATAAGCCCGAATTAAGATCCCAGTTTTATTCTTATTTAGCTGATTGTTATTACAATTTGGATAGCGTGGAGAGGGCATTCAAGATGTTCGACGAAGTATTGAAAATTAATCCGAACGATATATTGGTATTGAATAATTATGCTTATTATCTCTCTTTGCGGAATGAAAGACTGGCTTTAGCGGAAAAAATGAGTTCACAGGCTGTCGCTATGGAGTCCGATAATGCAACTTACCTGGATACTTATGCCTGGGTGTTGTATAAACGGGGAGAATATTCTCAAGCCAGGTATTATATTAAATTAGCTATAGAAAAGGATAAGGATCCTTCCGGTGTGCTTTATGAACATTATGGTGATATCCTGTATCGGAGTGGAGAACACCAGGAAGCTTTGAAGATGTGGAAAAAAGCAGCTGAAATGGGAGGTGGGGTTTCGGAAGAATTGAATGATAAGATACAATCCGGTAAATTATCCGATTAAAAGACGATGAATTGAATGAAATGAGACTGGGTGGACATATATTTTTGTTGATAATCGTAGTTGTTTCAATAGTGTCTTGCCGTTCTGCTAAACAGATAGCGGTAAAAAAGAATATTCCTTCTATAACGGAAGGCCGGCTATTGAAAAATATCGAAAATAATGAATTGGAATATTCTACTTTGTTTGCTAAAAAGATGGATATTTCCTATAAAGACGGGAAAGGATCCAATAGTTTAAAGGCTTCTCTGAAAATTAAGCGGGATAGTTTTATTCAGGCTAATGTTACAGCACCATTAGGAATCGGAGTAGCACGTATTTTATTGACTAAAGACAGTATCAAATTTGTAGACACTTATCATAAGAACTTCTTTGTAGCCGATTATGATTATTTTTATGATAAGTTCGATGTCCGGGTAAGTTTCGATTGTGTCGAGAAGATCATCACGAATGCTTTTTTTGATTTTCAGGATTGTGCAGGTTTAGGTAAGGAAAAGAAATATAAATTGGATAAGACAGAATTGGGATATGAACTTTCTACTGTAGAAGAAAGGGCAATTAGCCGTAAGATCAAAAAATTCTATAAGAAAAAACGAAAGAATAAAGATTTTATGCTGGTTTTGCAGCGGATTTTAATAGATCCTGAGTATTTCCGGCCTGTAAAAGTATCTGTAGAAGATCTGGATGAAGATATGTCTGTGAGTGTGAATTATGGAGCATTTAAACAGTTTTCGGAAAAGAATTTTCCGGAAAAGATTGTCTTCCAATTAGCGGTTGGAAATAATAAAACCAGTCTGGAATTAAAATTTTTGAAAATAGATTTCGACGTACCTTTGGAACCGAATTTTAAAATTTCTCCTAAATTTAAAAGAATAGAATAATTCATGATCTACAAGTTTTTAGGTATATTGTTAGTTTTGTTTTTTTCGCTTGAGATAAATGTCTCAGCTCAATCGATCAGTGATATTAAAAAACAAAAAGCTAAGACTGAAAAGGAGATCGCTTATTTAAATTCATTGTTGAAGGAAGCCGAAAAGAACAAGTCTGTTTCTACTCAGAAATTGAATATTTTAAGGCAGAAGATTCAACAGAGTAAAAAACTATTAAGTTCTTTAAATCAGGAAGTAGGACTTATTCAGAATAATATTTCTGCCAATGAGCAGCGTATTAAAGAACTGGAAGAGAACAAAAAGTCGATGCTCGATCTTTATGCGAAATTGGTGTATGGTAGCTGGAAAAAACGGAATAAAACAGATAAATTGATGTTTATTTTTTCTTCAGCAGATTTTAATCAGGCTTATAATCGGTTTAAATACTTTCAACAGATTCAGGAATATTCTAAACGTCAATTACATATGATTCAGGCGGTAAACGATTCTTTGGATGTTAAAAACAAAGAATTGAAGGATTTGTTTGCACAAAAGAATACTGCTTTGAATGAAATCGGTGTACAGAGTAAAGAATTAGAATCCGAACAATTGAAAGAAAATCAATATATTGCTCAGATTCAGAAAAAAGAGAAAGATTTTCGGAAAAAATTGCAAGCCGAAATGCAAAAACGTCAGAGGTTGGCTAAACAGTTGGATAAATTGATAGCCAATCAAATCAAGAAATCCGGTAGCACTACTTCGACTTATAAACTGACTCCTGAAGAACAATTGGTATCGAACGATTTTGCTAAAAATAAGGGAAAGTTACCCTGGCCGGTGACTGAAGGATTCATTTCTGAGAAATTCGGTGTATTTAATCATTCGATACATAAATTGGTTGAAGTAGCCAGTCGGGGGATTGGAATTACAACTTCAAAAAATGCTGAAGTGCGTTCCGTTTTTCAAGGAGTGGTTAGTGTGGCTATGTATATGAATGATATCGACAGTTATGTAGTTATTATACGTCATGGAAGTTATTTTACTGTCTATATTAATTTGCAGGAGGTAAAAGTAAATCAAGGAGATGTTGTTAAAACGAAGCAGGTGATCGGAAAAGTTGCTCATGACGAAGAAAAAGGGAGTGTTTTGAATTTTGAAGTTTTTAAGGATACAGAGAAATTGAATCCGGAGCTTTGGTTAGCTAAATAATTGTGATGGAATCTGTGTATGAGAATCTGAAGAATCATTTTAGAAGGAAATTGTCCTGTTTCAGATTAGAGTTATTAGGATTTGATCTGTTGAAGGGTGTAGCGGTTGTGCTTTTTACTTTTTTACTTTTTTTATTCTTCTATGCCGTACTTCTTTCTTTTTTCAGACTTTTACCCGATTTTAAATATGTTCTTTATCTGATTTTATTTTTACTCTTAGGAGTAAAGTTTTTCTTTTTTATCCTTTTACCGTTCATTCGGTTTTTCTTGTCTTTTCGATTATCCAGGGATATTCTTATAAAACAAATCTCGTCTGTTATACCCCGTCAGGTCGACGATATTTTTATATCTGTGTATAATTTGGCTTTTCGGGATAAATTGGTTATCGGACAAACAGTGTTAAAACAAGCGGCTTTTAATCAAAAATATCGACAGCTGACCGCATCCCGTTCTTTTTTGTCTTTTCCCAGAATATTGTATCTTAAATTATCGGTTATTGTTGTTTTTCTTTTTGTTCTTTTTTTCTTTACCGGTTTTGAATGGTATGATTATTATTCGGATTTAAAAGATTACAGACAGGTTTCGGGTCCTTCGAATGAGGTAGGTTTTCACATTTTAAATCGAAGTTTGGAAGTAGAATATGGTAAGACCTTTCAGGTGCAATTGAGTCTTTCCATTCCCGATGCAACTGTAAAACCTGTTTTTATTTGTTATGGCGGAGGAGAATTTTTAATGACTTCCGTTGATTCAATTTTTACGTATGATTTCGAACTGGTTAATAATGATTTGAAATTTTATTTTAAAACGCAGGATCAAACTAGCGATTCTTATCTTTTGAGGGTGTTGCCGACTCCTTCTATCGACGGTTATCGAGTGGTAGCTATTCCTCCTGCTTATACAGGAAAGGAGCCCGAAATTTTAACCAATACAGTCGATTTGCAAGTGTTGTACGGTTCGGTTTTACAATTTGAATTGACCTATTCTAATTTGGATTCTTTATTTTTTGAAGATAAAGAACAAAGTATTTCTATTCCTTTGAAGTCGGTATCTAAGACCGATTTTTCCAGACAGATAAAAGCTTCGGGAGAATATATATTGTCCGGTAGTAATGCTTATTTTTCTCATCGTCAATTGTTGAATTTCAATATTATATGCATTTCTGATTTATACCCTGGAATTCAAATTACGGAGATTCAGGATTCTTTGAAAAATTCTCTTCATTATTTTTATGGGGTGATTACCGATGATTATGGATTTTCAGATCTATGCTTCAATTATTCCCTGGGAACAGACAGGACTGTCGTTGTACCGGTATCTTTTATGAAGAATTTGAATACACAGGAATTTTATTTTAGTTTTGATTTTGCTGAATTTGCCGGTACCGATAAAACGGAAATAAATTATTATTTTGAGGTTTTTGATAACGATAATCTCTCCGGTCCGAAGAGTACCCGTTCTTCCCGGCTGATTTACCGGATTCCTGATTTGAATACTATTTTTGATTATAACCGGGAAGTTAGTCAATCGGTCAACAATGATCTGAAGAAAGCTGAGAAAATAGCAGGTGAAATTGTTACCGGTATCCAGGATTTACGGGAAAAATTATTGGATAATACGACTGATGATTGGGAAAAGCAACAGTTGTCGAAGGAGGTTGTCCGGAAAAAAGAGCAGTTGGATCGATTATTGGAAGCTGTAAAAGAAAATAATCAGAAGAAATCGGATTTGAATCGAAGTTTTACTGTTCAGGACAGTTTATTGATCGATAAGCAAAAGAAGATTCAGGATTTACTGGACCGTTTGATGGATAGTGAAATAAAACAGTTGTTGGATGAATTTTCAAAGCTTTCCGAAGAATTTTCGAAAGATAAATTTAAAAATTTGGACGAAAGAATGGAATTTACTTTCGATCAGGTCAGTGAAGAATTGGATCGGAATATTGAATTGTTGAAACGGTTTCAAATCGAAGAGAGGCATGATTTGATTTCTAAACAAATCGATCGATTGAAATCGGATCAGGCCCGTTTAGAGCGTTTACTGGAAAACAAATCGTTCGATCGGGATTCTGCTTATTCCCGGAACAAAAGCATATTGAATGATTTGAGAGCGATAGAAAATAATTATGAAGAGTTGATTACAGAGAATTCAACCTTGTCAGAACCTTTCGATTTGAAAGATTTTAAGACCGATTTCGATCGATTGTCTTGGAAAATGCAGCAACAAAGGCAAAATATATCCGGGAATAAGAAAGATAAAAAGTTGTCAGAAGAGATTGAAGATGATCTTTTCGAACTTTCAAAAAGAATGAAACAACAACAAGAACGAAATTTTGTTAATAAATCCTTGCCTCAGAATGATATTGAATTGATAATTCAAAATATTTTAATAATTTCGCTATCACAGGAAGAATTGTTACAGCAATTTTCTGATGTACAAGCTCAAAGTTTGAAATATAATGAGTTAGGCCGTATTCAGGATTTAAAAAGACAGGAATATAAGATAATAAAAGATAGTTTATCTGTCTTGGCTAAGTCGAATTTGATGCTAGCTTCTCTTTTGGACCGAAAGTTTTATGATCTTGAAGTAAAATTCGGATTATTACCGGGTTACATTCAGGACAATAGACGCAGCGATTTATTAAGGGAGCAGCATTATATTATTAATTATTTGAATGATATTGCTTTATCTTTGACCGATGCATTACAAAAAGCTAAGGAAGAAGTAAATCGATCCGGTAAACGACGAGGAGAAAAAAATTCCGATAAAAAAAGACAAAGAAATTCATCAGGTGATAGTGGATATCCTAAAATGAAGCAATTTCAACGTAATCTGAAGAAGCAATTGGAAGATTTAGTTTCTCAAATGAAAAATGGTGAAAAAGGTAAACCTTTACATCAAAGAATCAGTAATATGATCAGAGAGAACGAACTCTTCAGAAAGAGTTTGAATGAATTTATTTCAGAAGCTGGTTCGATGTCAAGCAGAGAAAAACAATTATTGAATGAGATCAACCAATTGATCGATCAAAATATTAGAGATATGGCTAATTATTCGGTTTCCGGTCAATTAATTAATCGGAATAACTTAATTTATAATAAATTATTAATGTCAGAAAAAGCATCAAAAGAGAAAGAGGATTTTGAAGATAAACGTAAATCTGAATCGGCCACTCAGACTCGGTTTCATCGGCCTGAGCAGATGTTTGAATTTCAAAAGAAATCGGCTTTCATTAAAACGGATATTCAAAAGTCTGATTTGAAGTTAAATACTTATTTTAAATCAATGTACAACCATTACTATATAAAGCTTGGGAATGAATAAATTATCAATTTCAATTTCGTCAGAAATCAGTAATATTGTCAAAGTTGAGAATTTTGTAGAAACTTTTACTGATTATTTTGCTTTACCGTCTGTATTGTATGGTAAGATCAGCTTATCGGTTATCGAAGCGGTTAATAATGCTATTTTATCCGGAAATAAACGCCAACCGGATAAAATGGTGAGTTTAGTAGCTGAGAAAACAGATAAACAATTTAAGGTGACAGTCAGTGATGAAGGAGAGGGGTTCGATTATGAAGTTATACCGGATCCGACTTTACCGGATAATATCAATAAAATAACCGGTCGTGGGCTATATCTGATGAAAACTTTGTCCGATGAGTTAATATTTGAAAACGGAGGTTCTACGGTGACTTTGGTTTTTAATTTGTAGTGAATGTGTGTGTCAGCGTTTTTATTTTGTGGGAAAGATTTCCTGGGTTATAATAACGTTTTTAAGCTATTTCAATGAAAGAAATTTTGTTTTATAGAGAAGGAAAAGCAGACTATCCTTCTTTTTTTTCTGATAAGCTGATATGTAAATGGATCGAGGTGATTGCCGGACATTATAATAAATCGGTAGGTGCTATCAATTTTATTTTTTGTGACGATGATTATATACTTGCTGTAAATCGTCAATATTTGAAACACGATTATTATACTGATGTTATTACTTTCGACTATTGCGAAGGAGATGTACTTTCGGGCGATGTATTCATTAGTTTGGATACAGTGAAATCGAATTCCGAAATGTTTTCTACTTTTTTTGAAAATGAGTTCTGTAGGGTGATTTGTCATTCAGTTCTTCATTTAATCGGATTTAAAGATAAAACGGATGTCGATAGTAAGGAAATGCGTAAAAATGAAAATATTTGCTTAGATCTTCTTAAAACGCTTTAAAATGGCAAATCTTTTACCGGATTATGATGTAATTGTTGTCGGCGCCGGACATGCGGGTTGTGAAGCTGCCTGTGCAGCAGCTCATTTAGGATCTCATACCTTATTGATCACCCTGGATATGAATAAGATAGCTCAGATGTCTTGTAATCCAGCGATAGGAGGTATTGCTAAAGGTCAGATAGTGAGAGAAATAGATGCTTTGGGAGGTTTGACCGGTATAGTGACTGATCAGAGCTCGATTCAATTCAGAATGCTGAATCGTTCGAAAGGTCCTGCCATGTGGAGTCCTCGTTCACAATGCGACCGGATGAAATTTTCTGCTAATTGGAGGTATCAGCTCGAGCATACGGATGGTTTGGATATGTGGCAGGATGATGTAGTAGAGTTGGTAGTGAAAGATGGGCAGGTTTACGGGGTTAAGACAGCCTTGGGGGTCGTTTTTAATGCGAAACGGGTGATTTTAACCAACGGAACTTTTTTAAACGGCCTAATGCATATAGGTCGGGTAAGTTTCGAAGGAGGCCGTATTTCCGAGCCGGCTTCTCACGGTTTAACAGCTCAATTGTGTAGCTTGGGATTCGAAACGGGGCGGATGAAGACCGGTACTCCTGTCCGTATAGACGGAAAAAGTATCGATTTTTCTAAATTGACCGAACAAGGCGGGGATAATGATTTTCATTGTTTTTCTTATTTGCATTATGATTATAGGAATACTCTGATCCAAAGGCCTTGTTATATGGCTTATACTAACGAAGCTGTACATCATGCTTTGAGGCAGGGGTTTACCGATAGTCCTTTATTCAACGGCACTATACAGAGCGTTGGTCCTCGTTATTGTCCCAGCATAGAGACTAAATTGAATACTTTTGCCGATAGGACCAGTCATCATTTATTTTTGGAACCGGAGGGAGAAACTACTACAGAGTTTTATTTAAACGGTTTTTCTTCTTCATTGCCCTGGGATGTACAATTGACCGGTTTGCGTTTGATTGAAGGTTTCGAGAATGTAAGAATTTTCCGGCCGGGTTATGCGATAGAATATGATTATTTTCCTCCTACACAGCTTTATCATACTTTAGAGACTAAATTGATTCAAGGACTTTATTTTGCCGGTCAGATCAATGGAACGACAGGTTATGAGGAAGCAGCAGCACAAGGATTGATGGCCGGGATCAATGCCCATTTATCTTTACATTCTTCAGTTGAATTTGTATTGAATCGGGATGAAGCATATATTGGGGTACTCATAGACGATTTAGTGACGAAAGGAGTGGATGAACCTTATCGTATGTTTACTTCCCGGGCAGAATATCGTATTTTATTGAGACAAGATGATGCGGATATGCGTTTGACACCTAAGGGATTTCAGATTGGTTTAGTTACTAATAATAGACATAAGATATATTTGGATAAAATAGAGAAGAGAGATTTGTTAATTGATTTTATTAAGAATTTTAGTGTTAAACCTGATGAAATCAATTCTTTTCTACTTTCATTGAATACAGCACCTATCCGACAAGGAATGAAGTTGGTGGATATTCTTAGTCGTCCTCAAGTGGGATTATTGGCTTTGATTGATGTTTTACCTTCGTTGAATAATTTTATCGGGGAATTTGTTTTGCGTGATGAAATCATTGAAGCTGCTGAAATTTCTATAAAATATTCGGGATATATCGAGCGGGAACGAATGTTAGCCGATAAATTATCCCGTTTAGAGAATCTAGTCATTGCTGGAAAATTTAATTACGAAGAACTCACGAATTTGTCTATTGAAGCTCGTCAAAAATTGTCAAAGATTCAACCTAGAACAATAGGTCAGGCTTCTCGTATAAGTGGTGTGTCGCCAGCTGATATTAATGTTCTTTTGATATTGATGGGACGGTAAAGAGGCGAATGTTTCACGTGGAACATAAAAAAGGTGCGAAGGGTGAAATATGTGTTTTATAAAATATTTTTATAAAAGAATTTTTGAACCGATGAAAAAAATTGAAGGTAATATTATTGATATCTATAATAACCGGATTTTTCCCGGAACAATTTGTATAGACCATGGAATAATTACCGATATTTTAGAAAATTCCAATTCTTATCAAAATTTCATAGCGCCTGGTTTTATAGATGCTCATGTACATATTGAAAGTTCGATGCTGGTGCCTGAAGAATTTTCAAAACTGGCTATTTCGAAAGGGACAGTAGCCGTTATTAATGATCCTCATGAAATAGCCAATGTTTTAGGAATAGAAGGTATTCGGTTTATGATAGAAAATAGTTGGAAAGCACCCATCAAAATTTTCTTTTCAGTGCCTTCTTGTGTTCCCGCTACTTCTTTTGATTATTCAGGAGCTGAAATAAATTCTGATCATATCGAGGAATTATTACAAAACTATTCGTTTGTTTCTCTATCGGAAATGATGAATATATCCGGAGTATTACAAAAAGATGCTGAAGTATGGCGTAAATTGAAATTAGCTGAAAAATATAATATACCGATCGATGGGCATGCTCCGGGGATAATAGGGGAAGTTTTGAAACAATATGTAAGTGCAGGTATTTCTACTGATCATGAATCTGTATCTTTATCCGAAGCTTTGGAAAAAATTTCTTTAGGAATGAAAATTCTAATTCGGGAAGGAAGTGCAGCTAAAAATTACGAGGCTTTAAAATCCTTGATAAATAGTCATCCTTATTCTTTGATGTTTTGTACAGATGATTCTCATCCCGGAGATTTGATTCATTGCGGGCACATCGATAAGATAGTTCGAAGAGCTATTGCTGATGGTTTCGATTTATTTCAGGTTTTGAGAATAGCTTCTCTTCATCCTATACAACATTATCACTTACCGATAGGTACACTTCGGATAGGAGATCCTGCTGATTTTTGTATATTTGAAGACTTAAAATCATTTTCAGTATCGGAAGTTTACATACAGGGTGAACTTAAATATTCTAGTTCTTGGTCTATGCCGGATATTAAAGCTGAAGTTTCTGATTTTTCGAATTTGAATCAATTCAATCGGAAATTACTCCAGCTTTCCGATTTGAGAAAACCCATAACATCCGATATCGTTTCTATCAAGGTGTATGATGGGGAATTAATTACAGATAAAGTAATTTTTTCAAATCATGATTCATTCGATAATTTTGAATCTGATTTGGATAGAGATATACTCAAGATTATTTATCTGAATCGTTATGAGAATAAACCTCCTCAGATTGCTTTTATACATGGAATAGGTCTGAAAAAAGGTGCTTTTGCAAGTAGTATATCGCATGATTCCCATAATATCATTGCAGTAGGATGTAATGATCAGGATTTATTGATTGCTCTTAATTCTATTATTTCAGCAAAAGGAGGACTTTCAGTGGCATCTGAGGGAGAAGTTGACATTTTATCTTTACCTATTGCCGGTATTATGACTGATGAAAATGGTGAAAAGGTAGCTATGATTTGGAATAAATTAATTCAAATTTTGCATCATAATGGGTGTATACTCGATTCACCTTTTATGACTCTTTCTTTTATGGCTCTGATTGTGATACCTGAATTGAAAATAGGTGAAAGAGGATTGTTCGAATATAGTAAATTTAAGTTTTTAGCAGATTGAATTTGTTATGGCTTTATATGATGACCATTTGAAAAAAAAGATTAGTGAATTACCTTCTTCACCTGGAGTATATCAATATTTCGATTCTTCTGGAGTAATTATATATATTGGAAAGGCTAAAAATTTAAAAAATAGGGTATTATCTTATTTAAATCAAAGTAATCAGTCAAATAAAACCCGGATTTTGGTCAATAAAATCACGGATTTACGGTATATTGTTGTAAATAGTGAGCAAGATGCATTACTTTTAGAAAATAATCTGATCAAAAAATATAAGCCGCGTTATAATATTTTATTGAAAGACGATAAATCTTATCCCTGGATTTGTATTAAGAAAGAACCTTATCCCCGGGTGTTTCTTACCCGCCGTTTTGTACACGACGGATCGGAATATTTCGGTCCTTATACTTCGGGAAAATTTGCCCATGTACTGATTTCTTTAATTAAATCTTTATTCAAATTACGGACTTGTAAGCTTGCATTAAATACGAAGGCTGTCTATAACAACCGTTTTAAAGTTTGTTTGGAATATCATATCGGTAATTGTCTCGGGCCTTGTATTGGTAAAATACAGGAAGAAGAATACGATGAATTTATCAGCCAGGTGAGGAATATTTTGAAAGGTAATTTGTCTTCTGTCATTCAGGTTATGACCAGGAAGATGAATTCGTATGCGGAATCACTGCATTTTGAGGAGGCCAATCGAATGAAAGAAGCACTTGAAGCCATTAAAAATTATCAATCTAAATCGACTATTGTCCGTACTACGATTCACGATACAGATGTTTTTTCTTATTTGGAAGATGAGAAATATGCTTATGTTAATTTTTTGAGAATTGTTCATGGTGCTGTTATACAAGTACATACAGTTGAATTAGAAAAGAAGATCGAAGAAGATAAGGAAGCTTTGCTTGCTTTCGCTATCTATGAGATCCGCCAATTGGTGAATAGTAATTCGAAAGAAATTATTGTTCCTTTTTATCCGGATGTTCAATTGGAAGGAGTGCAATATGTGATACCTCAACGAGGTGACAAGAAACAATTATTGGATTTGTCCGAAAGAAATGTATCCTATTTTAGATTGGATAGAGAACGGCAGAGGAATCTAAAGAAAGAAGATTCGAGTTTTAATATATTGAAAACCATTAAGTTAGAACTAAAACTGCCTACATTACCACATCGTATGGAGTGTTTCGATAATTCGAATATTCAAGGGACTAATCCAGTGGCTTCCTGTGTAGTTTTTATCGATGGTAAACCGGCTAAAAAAGAATATCGAAAGTTCCACGTGAAAACAGTCGTCGGGGCGGACGATTTTGCTTCTATGGAAGAAATTATTTTCCGGAGATATAAAAGAGTATTGGATGAAGGTCTGGAATTACCGGATCTGATCGTGATCGATGGAGGAAAAGGACAGTTACATTCGGCTGTAAATAGTTTGAAAAAATTAGATCTATATGGGAAAGTACCGATTTTAGGATTGGCAAAACAAATGGAAGAAATTTATTTTCCTGAAGATAAGGATCCTTATCTGTTGGCTAAAAATTCGATGGCTTTAAAAACGTTGATGCATATCCGGGACGAAGCCCATCGATTTGGTATTACATTTCATCGTAAATTGAGAGAAAAATCACAGATTAACAGTATATTAGGTGATATTAAGGGTATCGGAGAAGCAACTGAAACTATATTATTGCATGAGTTTAAGTCAGTTAGTAATATCAAACAAAAGTCTATTGAAGAACTGGCTAAGGTGATCGGGAAGAAGAAAGCACAACTTATTCATGAGTATTTTCATCAAGAAACCGAATAATAAGAGTTTATCCGAAAGAGTGCCGAGGTAAATCAGCTGCTTTAAAGCTTAATATGTATTGTTTTAATACTGATTGGCGAATCTGTAGTTCCGATCGTAAATATAAGTTGTAAACTTTAGATTCGCCAATCGGTCTTTAAGGCAGTCACAAAAAATAGAAAAATTTTCTATAAACAGCCTTTTATTTAGTTATTTGACAGGTTTCAGGGTATTTCGATATACTTCTTTATCGTTTAATACTTCAACCGCTTTAGCTACTTCTTGATCATGCTGGACTTTATATTCTATTACCCCTTGCAGATAATAGTAACGTTGAATGAATTGTTCTGTTAAAAACGAAGTGATCTCATCTTTAAAGAGGTCCATATCGCGGTCGATAGAATGGGTGAAATCATTTTCCAAAGCGGCAATTTGTTCTTTGGCGGTGTCATAATACTTTTCGGCTTTGGCTGCTTCGATCAATTTATTCAATATCTGTTGTGATTCGGTTTCATAACTGAATTTCTTTTCTTTCAGATAGGTTTTGAATTCGTTGTATATTTCATCTGTAATTTTAAATTCATTGATAGGGGCAATATTGGGGTGCCGAAGGGCATAACTATTGATAAAATCAAATGTTAGATCTTGTAAAACAAGTTCTTGAGTGATTCTTGCATAATCTTCCGGAGTAATTTTAATATCCGGACTGATTCCGCCACCGTCATACACTTTTCTTCCGGATTGGGTTTTAAATTCTGAAATCAAAGAATCGGGCACTTTTCCGACACTTCCGTCAGGGTTCCGGTGGGAATAATCCAAGGCCTGAATACATCTTCCGCTAGGAATATAATATTTTGCGGTGGTAACTTTTAATTTCGTATTGTAGGCCAGATCGCGGACTGTTTGAACCAATCCCTTTCCGTAGGAACGTTCGCCTATTAGAACAGCTCTATCGAGATCCTGAAGAGCACCCGATACGATTTCAGAGGCCGATGCTGAACCCCGGTCGATCAATACTACTAAAGGCATATCGGGTACGATGGGATTATTTTTGGCTGTATATTCTTTATCCCATTGTTTTACTTTCCCTTTGGTGTCGACTATTTTGGAATTTTTCGGAACGAAGAAATTCACTATTTCAACGGCTTGATCCAGAAGACCTCCTGAATTTCCTCTTAGGTCCAGAATTAAAGAAGAGGCTCCTTTGTTCTTTAGTGAGATAATTGCCGAACGGACATCTGCAGCAGATTTATCGGTAAAACTGGTTAGATAGATATATCCGGTCGTATCGTTAACCATACCGGAATAAGGGACGCTCGGTAGTTGGATTTTTTCTCGTATAGCTTTCTTTTCTAGTGGTTTAGTCTCAAATTCACGCTGAACTTTTATGGTGATTTCTTTTCCCGGTTGTCCTTTTAATAAAGTACTTACCTCTTCCGTATTTTTACCTTTCACCGAAATTCCGTCGATAGCCAGGATGATATCTCCGGGAAGTAATCCGGCTTTATCTGCAGGAGAATCTTTATAAGGCTCCCGGATAATGACCTGATCTCCTTTTTTACTGATGACGGAACCGATACCGGCATATTCTCCGGTAGTCATCAGTTTTACATCTTCCATTTCGGATTCCGGATAATAAACAGTATATGGATCCAAAGATTTTAACATGGCTTTTATTCCTGTAGTGACCAGGTCACCGGGATTGACTTCATCGACATAAAACATATTTACGTCTCTGAACAGAGTGGCATAAATATTCAGCTGCTTACTGATTTCAAAGCTTTTATCATCGTTTCTCAGTGCGGTCAATCCGAGAGTGATCGAGATGAATGCTATGCCAACAAGTAGAATTCTTTTTGTTTTCATTTATATTTTAAATTTTTGTTTGTGATACAACACCTGATTTTTAATTAACGAAAATACGATATATAATTGATAATTGAAAATGGTAAATTGAAAATTAGCAAATCCTTAAGATGGATTGTTATTTTTTAAGGCACAGGATCATAGCCGCTGCCTCCCCAGGGATGACAGCGGAGTAGTCTTTTTATAGCCAGCCATAATCCCTTAAAAGGTCCGTGTTTTCGGATAGCTTCGATCGCATACTGGGAACAAGTGGGTACAAAACGGCAGGTGGGTGGCTTTAAAGGGGAGATACAGTATTGATAAAACCGAATCGGTAAAAGTAATAAGTGACTGATTATGCATTTAATAAGTGTCATACGATCGTTTTACCGGGATCAGGAAACAGAGGATAGTAAAGATGGAATCTTCTTCAGTACACTTTTTATGGCCTTTTCGGTTTTAGAAAAAACCGGAAGATTTTGATCGAGGTAGATAAATAGAATATCTACTGTATGTCCGGGGATTATATGCTGATAGAATTCGGGTTTGTTTAAACGGTAAGCTTCACGGGTCAGCCGTTTTACCCGGTTACGTTTAACAGCCCTTTTAAATTTCTTTTTACTCACGCTGATCGCTATCCTGGCAGGATATTCTCCGGGTATAGACGAATCTTTGAGTACGACCCGGAACGGGTATTTTACAAAGCTGATCTCAGAAGTCAATAGTTCTTCGAAAAGAATTTTACTACATAGACGTTCGGCTTTGCTGAGTGAGTACATAAATGCAGGTTGGTAACTTATAGGGAAGCTAATCACAAAAAGTCAAACTTTTTGTGATTAGCTTCATTTTTGAATTATTTTGTTTTGTTTTCTTTGTTATAACGCTTTATAAACTCTTCGATAGCCATTGTCATGGAAGGACATTGGGGTGTCGGAGCTTTTATATCCAGCCGTAATCCTGCTTCTTCGACTGCAACTGCAGTTGCAGGTCCGAAAGCTGCTATAACTGTGGTATCCTGAACGAAGTCCGGGAAATTCTGGAATAAAGATTTTATACCGGATGGGGTATAAAAAGCTATGATATCGTATTCTTTCAAATTTTTGATATCGCTCAGATCGCTGGAAACCGTTTTATAAAGAATAGCTTTCGTGTATTTCAGATTCAACTGATCCAGTAATCCGGGAATATTTTCTTTGTGGATATCGGAAAGAGGTACAAGAAAATTTTCTGTTTTATGTTTCAGTAAAATTTTAGTCATATCATCCACTTTCTTATCCCCATAGAAAATTTTTCTTTTACGGTAGACGATGTATTTTTGTAAATAAAAAGCCGTTGCTTCCGAAATACAAAAATATTTCATCGTGTCCGGTACCGTTATTCTTAACTCTCCGCAGATTCTGAAAAAGTGATCTATAGCTGTACGGCTGGTAAAAATAATAGCAGTGTGATCAAGAATATTGATCCGTTCCTGTCTGAATTCTTTAGCTGTAACTCCTTCAACCTTAATAAAAGGACGAAATTCCAGTTTTAAACCGTATTTTTCCGCTAGTTCAGAATAGGGAGATTTTTCTGTAGTTGGTTGCGGTTGCGATACGAGTATCTTTTTTATCTTCAAAGCAGTAAAGTTTTAAATTAATACCCTGATGTTATTCTACCATCTTGTAAAGCACAAGAAGTGGCATGATTTCGAGGGCACAAAGGTACAAAATCATATACAAAATTGAAACCCTATGCGTGATTAATATTTCAATCCATCTTATAATTTTAACAATCATAAGTAAAATTGCACCGAATATAACTATCTTTAATAGAGGAATAACAGCAAAAGATTTCACGAAAAAGATTGCAATTACAAAAGGTGAAATCAAAAGTCCTGACAAAATATTGTAAGTCCATAAATTTACGATGACTTCGTCGGCCATATTTTTAGCGTTAAAAGTCCATCCGAATAACCGGACAATCAAGAGAAGAAGAAAATGATAAAGAAATAAGCCGATGAAAAGATATAATGTAAATAAATTGATAAAATTTCCTTCGATGATATAGACGATACCGATAGAAATGATGGAGAAGGACAAACATAAGGATAGAATATAACAGATCAGATTGGAAGATATTCCTTCATTCAAAATAATTTCAGCTTTCTTCCTTTTCAATAATGTATTCAATAGATTGTAAAACAGATCTTTACCTCTTAATCTTACAAATGCAAAAATAATCAGGAAACCGACTGTGAATAGTACGTTTCCGAACAGATCTTTATTGTGTTCCAACTGTGTCGAAGGTAAAAATCGACCAGCAGGCATATAGATTTCAAATGTGTCTGTTTCAGTTTGATGTAATGGTAGAATAGACAGGCTATCTTGTTCAGAATGAAAATATGTTATATCGGTATTTGGCATTGAATCTGTAGGTGATGTTGAAACTGATTTCATGGGATCCTTCTGTTGATTTTACTAAATTTCCAAGAGACATATCGTAGGAATAAGCCAGACGATATTCAAATTTTTTATTGGCAGAATTCAACTTGAGTCCAAGTTTGAAAATGATCGCTTTATAATTTTCTTTATCGCTGTTCAGGAGCTGAGAACTATACCATACTCCACCGAATAAGGGATCGGTGGTGATATCCGAACCGACGATAAAGTTATCGAATGAGGAGGGAGATAATAATCGATCTCCTCGGTTTTCATATAATAATCCCGGACAAACATATAAACTACTTTTTTTGTCGAGGCTATAAAGGGAGGTTCTGATAAAACTATTCCATTGTAAACTCAGTTTGATCGGAATCCGGGCATTTTCTTCGATAAAATTGTCTTTGGGGCGGGTGAAATGATTGACGGAAAATCCGATGAAATTATGCATAAATTCACGGTAATGACGTTCCCAGGGAACATAGATCATAAAACCTGTACTGAAATCCCAATAATTTTGTTTTTCATTGACAATGTCCAAAGCCGGTAACGGTAGAATGTTACCGTATATTTCATGAAGATTCCCGGAATAAATGTATTTGTTCGGATTCAGCCTTTCGTCATAATAAGAACCTTTCACTCCTAATTGAAAGTAGATATTTTTTTCTTTGTTGAAATACCCTCTCCAGGAGTAGGATAGTCCGATACTGTTCGATTTTATAAAACCACCCCCTTCATCACTTGAAATAACGGATAATCCGAATCCATAATTATTGTATGTTTTTAAATCGGCGGAAAAAAAAATCGTTGAAAAATTACCCGGAAATTTGGGCCAGAGTTTCCGATAGGTCAATTGTCCGTTGAATTCACCTTCATTCAAACCAACGAAGGAAGGATTATAATAAATCCGATTCTCCCAAAATTGAGAAAAGGAATAATCCTGAGCGAAGCTAGCCGGAGTATATATGAAAAATATAAAATAGAACAGGATTCTATTTTTAATAAATACTCGCATATTGGTTTGATTGAAATTTATTGCAATAATATAAAAAAATCGGGATTAATTTACATTTATTAAATTGAAACAAGTTTTTTTACAGGTCAATGTGCTTCATACCAATTGTTTCCGAATCCTGTACTAACCGTTAGAGGCACAGAGAGTTTTATTACATGCTCCATACAATTCGTCACCAGGCTTTTCAGGAGATATTGTTCGGATTTATGGCATTTGAAATTGAGTTCGTCATGAACTTGAATGATCATTCTGGACATCAATCCTTCTTCCTGAATGCGTTTTTGGATACAGATCATAGCCATTTTTATAATATCGGCAGCCGATCCCTGTATCGGAGCATTGATGGCATTTCGTTCCGCCATCCCTCTGACTACGGCATTCCGGGAGTTTATGTCCCGGAGATAACGTCTGCGGCCCATAATTGTTTCGACAAATTCTTTTTTTCTGGCTTTTTCGACGGATTCTTCCATGTATTTTTTCACGCCTGGATAAAGATCGAAATAACCGTCGATCAATTCTTTGCCTTCTTTGCGGCTGATGTGGAGTCTTTCGGCCAAGCCCCAGGCAGATATACCGTATATGATACCGAAATTAGCTGTTTTAGCCCGGCGGCGCATTTCAGGAGTTACTTCCTCTAAGGTGACATGATAAATTTTTGAAGCTGTAGCGGTATGTACATCTATACCGTGATTGAAAGCATGAATCAATTCTTTATCCTGACTTAAATGAGCCATCAACCGTAATTCGACCTGGGAATAGTCGGCTGAGAAAAACAAATAGTCGTCATTACCGGTAACGAAAGCCTTACGGATTTTCCGGCCTTCTTCTGTGCGGATAGGGATATTTTGCAGATTCGGGTTCAGGCTGCTTAAACGACCGGTTGCCGCTTCTGCCTGATTGAAATGAGTGTGTATTTTTCCTGTCCCCGGGTCGATAAAACTGGGAAGTGCTTCTGCATATGTCGTCAAAAGTTTTTTTAATCCCCGGTAATCCAGTATTTTATTGATAATGGGATGTTCGTCTTCTAATTTTACAAGCACTTGTTCTGAAGTACTGTATTGACCGGATTTTGTCTTTTTGTGATTACTGTCGATTTTCAGTTTATCGAAGAGTACTTCACCCAATTGCTTGGGGGAACTGATGTTGAATTCCTGATGAGCTAATTCATAGATTTCTTTTTCAATGATATCGATCCGTTCTTTTAGTTCGCTTGAAATGGACTGAAGTTCGTTACAATCGATGCTTACTCCTTCGTATTCCATGTCGGCGAGTACAAAAACCAGTGGCATTTCGATGTTGTTATAGAGTGCCAGTAAGCCGGTCTGTTGCAGATCGTCACAGAGTTTTTCACGAAGCTGGAAGATAACATCGGTTTTCTCTGCAAAATCGTTATCTTCCGTCCCTGCTTCTTCATCGAACTGGAGCGTGAGTTGCTGATCTTCTTTTTTACTTCCCGAGAGTTTATAATTGAGGTATTCCAAAGCAACCCGGCCTAAGTCGTGTGATATGTCCGGATGGAGTACATAATGGGCTATTTTAATGTCGAAAATATCATTTTTGAGTTTGATACCTGCTCTTTTCAGCCAAATGATATCGTTTTTTACATCGGCCGATATTAAAATTTTATTTTTGTTTTCAAAAATGGCCTGGAATTGGAGTATGATTTCCAATGCCTTGTTTTTGTCATTAGGCAGATTGATATAACTTACTTCGTGAAGTTTTGTCGAGAAGCACAGATGAGTCGGCCAGGAATTATACAGAGTCCCGTTTTTGAAAACAACATATAAAGCATAAAGATCTGCTTCTTCCAGTTTTTGCAGTAAAGAAGCCGGATCTTGGGAATGGTCGGTATAACTGACTTTGATGTCCGACAATTTCTCTGAGGTATCTTCTTCTATATCTGTATTCAATACCCGTTTTACCAATGAAAAGAGTTCCAGTTCTTTGAAAATAGGATCCAGAATTTTTACATCGATATGTTTCTTCTCAAGATCTTCGGGAGTGATATCGGTAGGAACTTCGGTACAAATAGTGACCAGGGTACGTGACAAATGGACGGTTGGCTGGCAATCGAGCAGATTCTGCCGTTGTTTGCCTTTGAGTTCATCGATATGGGCATATATTCCGTCGATATCTCCATATTTATAGACCAGGGTAGCAGCGCTTTTAGGGCCGATTCCGGAACATCCCGGAACATTGTCCGCCGTATCTCCCATCAGTCCTAAAATATCGATGACCTGATCCACCCGTTCGATCCCGAAATGATCCAATACTTCGGGAATACCCCAGACTTCCGATTTATTTCCTGAACGTCCGGGTTTATACATAAAAACTTTTTCACTGACCAGCTGGGCATAATCTTTATCCGGCGTGATCATATAAACGGTATAACCTTCTTTCTCCGCTCTTTTGGCCAGGGTACCGATAAAATCGTCGGCTTCGTAACCCGGCGCATCCAGACAAGAAATACCCAAACCTGCGATAATTTTTTTTATATAAGGAATGGATTTTCTCAGATCTTCCGGCATCGGGGGACGTTGTGCTTTATAAGGTGTGTACATTTCGTGCCGGAAAGTGGGACCTTCGGGATCGAAAATCACTGCGATATGAGTCGGTTTTTCTAATTCTAATAATTCGATCAGAAAATTACAAAAACCAAAGGTGGCGGAGGTGTTTATTCCTGTGGTGGTAATCCGGGGATTATTGATAAAAGCATAATACGACCGGTATATCAGTGCATAGGCGTCTAGTAGGAATAAGGTCTTAGGATCTGACATGAATATAGGATTAAAATTTATACGGACAAAGTTAGAAAAAAAAGCTCATCAGTAAGTATATCGGAGGGAGGCTTTTATATGTTATATTCTAAACATTGAGAATCGTATTTGTACTAAAAAGAGAGATTCTCTGAAAAATAAATGGGATATATTTGCAAGAAATAGATTTGTTTGTATATTTGTCGTCACAAAACAAAAACAGAGCGATGAAATCATTTTGGAATGCATATTATTTTTATTTTTACTTTTTTAGCAGAGAGTAAAGGGCTTCCGTGTAATGATTAAAAAATAGGATTAAAGTAAGCCCTGATCACTCAGGGCTTTTTTATTTGGACAAAGATGGCGACGTATTTTCGATTTAGCAGCTGGTTTTATTTTTACTTCTACTTTTATTTTATGAAGAGTAGCCGGAGGCTGTGTATTTTGTCCTGAAAATAATAATGGAATAATATAAACCCCGGCATAATGTCCGGGGTTTTTTATTGACCGATATACGAATTAAAAGTGACGGAAAATGACGAAAATTGCAATTCAAGGAGTACACGGCTGTTTTCACGAGCAAGCTGCCCGGTTGTTTTATGGAAATGAGATCGGTGTGTGTGAATGTCTTAGTTTTGAAGATTTGTTTGTTGCTTTGGATCAGGGAAAAGCTTCGGGAGCTATCATGGCTATCGAGAATACCGTGGCAGGAGGATTATTACCGAATTATTCTTTGTTGCATAAACATTCCCGCAAAGTGAAAGGGGAGGTATTCCTTCGGATTCAGCAAAACCTGATGGCTTTGCCCGGGCAGACTATAGAAGAGATTACTGAAGTGCATTCACATTATATGGCTATAGCCCAGACCCGTGAATTTTTTAAATCATATCCACATATCCGTTTGGTAGAATCGGAAGATACAGCCAAAAGTGCTGCCGATATAATGCGGAACGGACAAAGACGGATCGGTGCGATTGCTTCTGAATTGGCTGCAGAATTATTCGGTTTGGAGATTCTTCAGGCTAGTATAGAGACTCATAAGCAAAATTTCACCCGTTTTCTGATCCTGGACGACCATATTACCGTATCAGAGAAAGATATCGATAAATCCTCGATTTGCTTTACGTTGCCTCATAAGACAGGTCGGTTATCGCAGGTACTTTCCATATTTGCCTTTTATGACCTTAACCTGACGAAAATACAATCCTTGCCTATACCGGGGAAGGAATGGCAGTATTTTTTTTATGTGGATCTGAAATTCGATGATTACGGACATTATCTGGAAGCGATGAATGCTGTAAGACCATTGGTCGATGAACTGACAGTGATGGGGGAATATAAAAGTTATTGTTGATTAGAAAGTATATAAGTTGTAAATCAAAAATCGTAAACGATGATAATTAAACCGGCAAACAGAACGAATAGTGTCAGTGAATACTATTTTTCAAAAAAATTACAAGAGATTGATTTGATGAACCGACAAGGAGCCGAAGTGATTAATCTGGGAATCGGTGCCCCTGACCGGATGCCACCCGAGGAAGCTATCCTGACTTTGATCAAAGAGGCTCAGCATCCAGGTAATCACGCTTATCAAAGTTATAAAGGAATAAAAGAACTGCGTGAAGGATTTGCTACCTGGTATAAGAAATATTATCGGGTAGATTTGAATCCGGATACGGAGATTCAACCTTTGGCCGGTTCTAAAGAAGGAATTTTGTTATTGTCTCTGGCTTTTTTGAATAAAGGAGATCAAGTGCTTGTACCTAATCCCGGATATCCCACTTATTCCTCGGCTTCTTTACTGGCAGAAGCCGGGATCGTGCTTTATGATTTGAAGGAAGAAACCGGATGGATGCCCGATTTTGAACAGTTGGAAAACAGGGATCTTTCCAGGGTAAAAATGATGTGGACAAATTATCCGAATATGCCTACCGGAGCAAAAGCTACGATGGCATTATACGAAAGGTTGGTAGAGTTTGGCTTGAAACACCGGATTTTGATCTGTAATGATAATCCCTATAGTTTTATATTAAATGATGAACAACTGAGTATTTTGAGTATCGATGGGGCGAAAACCTGCTGTGTGGAACTGAACTCACTGAGTAAAGCACATCATATGTCGGGTTGGAGAATCGGGATGATTGCCGGAGATGCAGATGTCATTTCCCAGGTGTTGAAAGTGAAAAGCAATATGGATTCGGGTATGTTCAAACCGCTCCAATTGGCAGCTGTGAAAGCTTTATCCCAAAAAGACGATTGGTATGCACAATTGAATGCAGAATACCGGGAAAGACAGAAATTGGCCGGAGAAATTTTCGATCTGTTGGGTGTGAGATACGATAAACATAGCGGAGGTATGTTTTTGTGGGGAAAGATCGATGACCGGGAAGAGAGTGGGGAAAAATTGTCGGATATGATTTTGCAAAAAGCGCATGTATTTATTACTCCCGGTTTTATTTTTGGAAGTAACGGCGAACGTTATATCCGGATTTCATTGTGTGCGAAACAAGAGGTATTACGTGAAGCTGCCGGACGGATTCGCCGGGTTTTACATGTGAGTCATTTTAAACATGGTTCGTGGTGTTGAAGCAGTTGTAAATGTCGGATAAAAAGAAATGTTGATATGCAAGTTGGAATAATAGGAGTTGGATTGATCGGTGGTTCTATGGCAGTAGATTTGAAAAACCGGGGTTTTGCCGATCGTGTTGTCGGGGTTGAAGCGGATGCTTTGCATGCTTCGGCTGCGAAGGAATTGGGATTGGTCGACGAAATCGTCAGTTATGAAGAATGTATTGCTATGAGCGATATGATTGTCGTAGCTGTGCCGGTAAGTATAGCTATCCGGATGATCCCGGATATACTGGATAAGGTGGACCGTCAGGTAGTGACCGATGTCTGTTCGACGAAAGAAAAAATCAACGATATGGTTCGTTATCATCCGAACCGGAAGAATTTTGTCGCTGCTCATCCCATGGCAGGGACAGAATATTCGGGTCCCTGGGCTGCTTTGCCCGGATTATTCGACGGACGGGCAGGCATTATTTGCAATGCTGAAGATTCGGATATGCAAGCCGTCGAACTGGTCAAGCAAATGTATGATTGCCTCAATATGAGGGTGATATATATGCGGGCCGCACATCATGACATGCATACGGCTTATATTTCCCATATTTCCCATATCACTTCTTTTGCACTTGCGTTGACTGTTTTGGAAAAAGAAAAGAATGAAAAGAATATCTTTGACCTGGCTTCCGGTGGTTTTTCATCGACGGTACGATTGGCTAAAAGTAATGCAGACATGTGGGCTCCGATATTCTCTCAGAATAAAGAGAATATATTGACTGTTTTAGATACCTATATCGAAAAATTGCAGGAATTTAAAAAACATATTGCAGATTATGATGAAAAAGGAGTGAAGGACTTGATCCATAAGGCTAATAAGATAAAAAGGATCATCCGGTAAGAATACTAATTTGAATTTATAAAAAAGAAATATATGACAGCGACAAAATTAGATTTGGTAAAAGTAGAGGACTGGGGATTATTTACAGATACTACTAAGCCTATTATTATTGCAGGACCTTGCAGTGCGGAGAGTGAACAACAGGTTTTTGAAACAGCCAAAGGTTTGAAGGCCGCCGGAGTGGAAGTTTTGAGGGCAGGGATCTGGAAACCCCGTACCCGTCCGAATTGTTTCGAGGGAGTCGGTTCCGAAGGATTAGTCTGGATGAAGCGGGTGCAGCGTGAGTTAGGAATGAAAATTTCTACGGAAGTAGCTAATGTCAAACATGTGTACGAAGCTCTGAAAGCCGGCGTGGATATGTTGTGGATCGGGGCACGTACTTCTGCCAATCCTTTTGCTATGCAGGAAATAGCCGACGCTTTAAAAGGTACCGATATTCCGGTTTTAGTGAAAAATCCTGTCAATCCGGATGTCGAACTCTGGATCGGTGCTTTGGAACGCTTAAATATGGCAGGACTGAAAAAAATCGGTGTGATTCATCGGGGTTTTTCTGCTTATGTAAAATCCAAGTACCGCAATGTTCCTCAGTGGCAATTACCTATCGAGATAAAGCGGCGTTTTCCCGATATGTTGATGATTTGTGACCCAAGCCATATTTCAGGTAAACGGGAATATATTCAGGAAGTTTCCCAGCAAGCGATGGATTTGGGGTTCGACGGACTGATCATCGAATCCCATATTTGTCCTGAAATAGCTTTGAGTGATGCTGCACAGCAAGTCACACCGACTTCTCTTCGGGAAATTTTAGGAAAACTGATTATCCGGGATATAGATTCGGAAAACATAGAATACAAGGAAAACATAGATGAATTGCGGGCGCAGATCGATGATATCGATAACGATATATTGGAGCTATTGACCCGGCGGATGAAGGTATCCGACGAAATCGGAAAATATAAAAAGCAAAATAATATTACTATTCTGCAACCCGGACGTTGGGATAAAATCCTGGAAAAGGTGTTTGTCAAAGGAGCTGAGACGGGACTGGATAATGAGTTTTTAGAAAAAGTTTTCAAAGCGATTCACCAAGCTTCCATCGACCGGCAAACAAAGGTGATGAACGAATAGTTTGTGTTTTCAAGTTTCCAGGTGACAGCAGCCGGCCAATAATTTGACTGCTGTATTCCCGGAAACTTTTTATCGTTTGCTAAAAGGTAACACCGATGCCTACCGTATAAGCATGCAGTTCCGGGCCTTTATCGGATTTGAACATATTGGTCAGCGTGTAGCTTCCCCAAAGGCTCAGGCGTTTATAGCCCACTCTTCCGACGAGATCGGCTTTGAAGGGGACCATATTGAAATTATTTTTTTCTTTCTTTTTGTGTTTATCCCCGCTGCTATCTTTATAAACGACTTTTGTTTTCGAATGTAATCTTACCCCTCCCATAATACCTCCGGAAATATAGAATCGGTTTCTTTTAGCCGCAGGCAGTTGAAGTTCAAGCATTAAAGGGATGGTCAGGTAGAAAGTTTTAAAACTACTACGTTTAACACTGGCAATTTTATCATTTTCGTGTAAGTCGATCGGAATAAGTTGATGATCGGCCCAGGTTACGGAACTATAATTATTTTCGAACCGTAGCCGCTGATATTCAAACCCGGCCCCCCATACAATACCGAAGTTATTTCGATGTACCAGATTGATACTGTGTTTAAAGACATTGAATTGCATTGCAAAAGAATGACTCCAATCCAATTCCATAAATTCTCCGTATTCTTCATATGCTGTGCCTTCGTACATCGAATAGTCGGTATTACCGAAATTGACGAAACCATAATAGAATCCACTCCAATGTCCTTCGAATGGCGGGTATTGGTCGTTTTTACAGATATGTCCCCGTTTATAGGCATTACGGCCTATGATAAATAATTCGGAAATATTTGCTTCCTTGTGTTTTTGACTACTGTCTCTAATAATCATTAATTCAGAGGTATCGGAATGGACTTTTTTTTCCGGTGAAATGATGATCAATTCGTCTTTTCCTACAGTAGAATCCTTCGGTTGAACCGGATTTTGTGCTACGATATTGAAAATTGGAAAAATCAAAATGATAGCGAGTAGAATTTTCATGATTGTTATTTTTAATTATTTATGTGTTATTTCGAATGTGACGGATTAAGGGGGATATTTGTTACTCCTTACCGATATTGTTTTTCAATTTTTCTGCAATCATTTTTCCTGTATTGATCATAGAAGAAAAGAGGTTGTTACTTAAAAATTTACTTTCCGAAGGCTTCCAGGCTATCGCATTTTCTGTTAAAATAAGTTCCGAAGAATTAAAAGCAGGAGAACTCATCCGGATTTTTGCCGCTTCCTGAACCGAAGTAGGAGTTATTCCACAAATGGGTAATTCCTGGATGGTCATTACCGGGATTCTTGTCGGTTGTACCGGAATAACCGGCTTTGGACAAGGAAGCGGGGGCAAAGATTGCTCTTTTATAAATAGAACCCGATCTATAGCAGGAATCTCGATCGCAGGCGGAAGGACCATGGTTATTTCGGTTGCCTGGGGGTGAATATCATCGGACTTCAGGACTGTTATAGCGATGGTCAGTATCAAAAGGAGAATAGCAGCAATCGAACTATATTTGTACCCTAATTGCCGGTAAGCCGAATGGTAAAGCTTGGATTTTCGGGTATAACGTATTTTCGTGTCCGGTGTTAGTTTCAGTTGACGGTATACTTCTGCCTGTTTTGTTATTTCTTGTTTACGGGAAGAGTGCTTAATGTCTGAAATATCTTGTGTGCTGAGCGAATTCTCAGCAATAGCGATCGCATAATAATCTTTACATGCATGGAGTTCATCTTTTTTGAGGTTTTCTTTACGGGTATATCGGACCGAGGGAGCGGTTAATTTTATTTTTGCTATGTCATCCAATAATTCCGCCAGATCTTGATTAAACAAAAGAAATACCCGTAAATCATGAATATCATCCTTAGAAAGAGTACCTTCTAAGTAGTCGATGAAATATTTCTCATAATTATTTCTATTTATATTCATGATATATTGTTAATAATAGTATTTGTATTAAAGTATCAGTTCCGGTTTACGAATAAAGTCTTTCATAAAATTCCGGGCTCTGAAAATATACACTTTCACTTGAGTCTCGGATAAAGAAGTAATTTCTGCAATTTCTTTGTAAGAGTAATTTTCATAATCCCTTAATAATACAACCGTCTTCTGTATCGGCGGTAATTTATTGAGTGCAAATTCGAGGATTTCATTTAAATCGGTAAATTTTTCCTCGGTCAAATAACTTGTCGGATTTATATTTTCAAAGTCTGCATTCTTTTTTTCATGACGAAACGTGTCGATCAGCTTGTGATAGGCGGTGGTAAAAAGGAATGACTTCGCTTTAACGCATGCAATTTCGGAGACATTTTCCCATAAAATCAGGAAACTGTCTTGTACGATATCGTCAGCTAATGCTTTGTTGTGACTGGATTTTACGATAAATCGGAACAAAGCATCTGCGAAATCATCAACGCATTTATTATATTCTTTTCTCGTCATGTTGCAGATATGACGATCGAATATAGCTAAAAGTTACAAATAAAACTAATTCTGAACTTCGTTTATCTTTTCTGTAGGATCGTGGAAGGATATAGAATTGAAGAATGTTTCCATTTCGTTTTGAATGACAGACATATGGCGGGTACGTCCTCCTATCGATATTTGATAAATATAATTATCTCTGAAAATAAATCTTTTAATATAGGTCATCTCATACTTATCTTTATAGATAGAGTATTGAATTTCTTTGATAATCATATTTTCGTAAGGAATCGTTTTTTCTTCTTTGAGGATCGCCGTTTCGATGGATAAACTCCCTTTTTTAAGTTCTTCATAAAGTATTTGAGCGTATTCACTTGTTATTCTGATCTTTTTAGATGACATATCTGAACAAACAATTCCAAATACGCAGGTCAGATCTTTGGTTTGGTAAATGGTGGAACGTATCCCGTTGTTTGTATTTACAATCTTTTCAGGAGTATTAGGAAACAGGAACGAAATACATTCCGGGGTCTGAATTCTTTGCCATTTTCCGGAGTCAGGCAATAACAGGCTAAATAATAGGCTGATTTTTATCAGTAACATCATCTTACAACTGCATTTTATTTATTTTTGTCGTAAAATTAGCGTATTTGCCGGGAAGACCGTTAATATAATGTTTAAAATATCTGAATAATAAATGAAAGTAGCTGGGATAGAAGTAGGAGACAGGCCATTGATATTGGCTCCGATGGAAGATGTGACCAATCCTCCTTTCCGGAAATTTTGTAAGAAATATGGTGCGGATTGGTTGTATTCTGAGTTTGTATCTGCCGATGCGTTGGTTCGTTCGGTGAATAAATCGTTGAAAAAATTGACGATCGATGAAACAGAACGTCCGGTTACGATTCAGATCTACGGACGTTTTATCGATTCTATGGTCGAAGCTGCCAAAATTGTGGAGGAGGTTCGGCCTGATTTTATAGATATTAATTTTGGATGTCCGGTGAAACGGGTTGCTCAGAAAGGGGCCGGGGCCGGCATGTTGAAGGACATTCCTTTGATGGTTGAAATGACACGGCAGATTGTACAAGCCGTTAAGATTCCTGTGACGGCAAAAACCCGTTTAGGCTGGGATTGTGAGCATATCATTATCGAAGACATTGCTGAACGTTTGCAGGATGTGGGGATTCAGGCTTTGGCTATTCATGGGCGTACCCGTTCTCAGATGTATTCCGGAGAAGCCGATTGGGAACCGATTGCCCGGGTAAAAAATAATCCCCGGATAAAAATTCCTATTTTAGGCAATGGAGATATTACTTCTCCGGAGAAAGCGAAAGAGGCTTTCGAGAGGTATGGAGTCGATGGCGTAATGATCGGAAGAGCTACGATCGGGCATCCCTGGATATTTAAACAAATCAGGCATTATTTTGAAACGGGTGAGTTATTACCCGATTTATCTGTAAAAGAACAGATCGAGGTGATCAAAGAACAAATTCTCTTATCGGTAGAGTGGATCGACGAGGTTCGTGGATTACTGCATATGAGGCGTCATATGGCCTCTATGTTTAAAGGTTTACCTCATTTCAGGGATCTTCGGATCCGAATGTTACAGGCTCCGACGATCGACGTTCTTTGGGAGGTTTTCGATGAAATAGAAAAGCGCTATTCAGATGATTACAACCTGATCATTTCAGATTGATTTCTTTTATTTCCGACCATAGGATGTATACTGGATTTTGACCGTTCCTGAAAATAATAATTCCATTGTTATCCTGATTGACATCACAAGTTTCTCCCAGGCTGAGCTGACTGTTATTCCGTAGCGTGATAAAGGAATATTTGTAATTTTTTGGTGCGATGGAGCGGATGTAACGAAACGGGATACGGTAGCTGATCGTATTGTTTTTACCGTCGAGCACTTCAAATTCATAGCTCTCGTCCAGATCGTAAGCCAGGTTACCGGCGAAAGTTTGTCCCGAGCGGGTGACTACTTCTCCTTTTATGGCTTGGGGACTTGGAAAATCATCATAACTCAATAAATTCAATTCGGAGATGGGGATGATCGTCAATTCTTCGAATTGTGCCCGGGATACACATACGCTACCGATATTGGGCATGTTGATCGTTATGTTTTCTACTGGGTAAAGTACATTGATCTGTGCATCTGCAGGGTCATCGTTTGGAGAGACTAAGGGGATCAATCCGAAAGTATGGTTCCCGTTTTTACCTTTGAATGCATATAACTTCTTTATTTTGTTTAAAAAAGTATTTATCTGGTTCATTTTTTCCTGACTTTGTCTTTGCTGGGAATTCCAATAAATGATTCCCTTGTATATACCCTGGGTACTTTTTACCGTACCGGCGACTTGGTTCGTTTCGGGGGCAATGGCCTCCTTGTCTGCTCCCATAAAATGAATTTCACTGATATGATCCCATTTTATCGAGGTCGTTTCGGTTGGAGTAGTAATTCGTATATGGGTATTTATGTCCGATGAGTACCCTTTGACCAAAGTGAGTCGGTCTCCGTTTTTTAATTGCAGAACGATTTCATTTACGTCAGTGGGCCGGATACTTTTTATATTTCCGAAACGGCAACAAAAATTATGTGTCGGAGGTGTTATGAATTCCCTGTCGTTTGCTCTGAAAACCAATCCGTCGCTCCTTTTGAAATAGGAACGATAAGGATTTTCAATTTTCGAGGCCTCAAAAAAATCTATCCAATAATTTTTGTTCCCATTCCAAGTGATGAAACCTTTATAGACTTTATTCTCTACTGTCATAATTTCACCGAAGATCCGGTAAGCGGCATCGGTTTGTGCAAAACTGATTGTGAAAATAAAGTTGGATAAAAGGATTACGATAAATTTTTTCATAGCTAAGACAATTTTCAACTATGACGAACAGCACCTGTAGATTGTTACAAAGCGAGAAAAAAATAACCGGAATATCAGTTTCCGGTTATTTTCTTTAAGTGTTTATATACATGTTTACCCTAATGTACGATTATAAGTGCAAATATGTATATAACTGCTTTTCTTTATTTAATAAATGGAATAGATAAAGGATAAGGCCATAAGTTTCCCTGGCTTGCTTTGACGGAACCTATGATAATAAATGTCAGGTTACATATCGCCAGGGCGATGAGCAGGACGACACCGATCCCTATAAGGCAAAGTATACCACTGACAATACCGTAAATCAAGCAGGAAATAATCCAATTCATCACGATTTTTCCATTGGCATCGATGTATTCGGAGCTATCTTTTTTAGTCAGCCACAATACTAAAGGCAATATCCATCCCAAACCGACGACGATACTTCCGGCCAATTGGGAAAGATGAATAAACATGGCATATTGTTTTTCCGATTCCATGATTTAGTTTTATAAAGTGGACAATGCTTTTTCCATACGGCGTATCGTTTCTTCTTTACCGATAATTTCGATAACATCGAACATATGCGGTCCTTTAGCAGCACCGATAATGGCTACCCGGAAAGGATTCATTACCTTACCGAAGCCTAAGCCTTTTTCGGTGATCCAGGCAGAAATGATTTTCTCCGTATTGGCAAAAGAATAATCATCGATACTCTTCAGTATTTCCAGTAATTCACGCATTAAAGCAGGTGTATCTTCTTTCCAATATTTTTTGGTATCTTTTTCATTAAATTCGGTAGGAGTAACGAAGAAAAAGCGGCAGTCTGCATACAAATCGGCTACAAAATTATAGCGTTCTTTCATCAGACTACAGATTTTCTCGGTTTTTTTCCTGTCGAAAACGATTTGTTCTGCTTTAAGCATTTCGTCGACTAGATCTGCTAATTCAGCATCCGGTTTAGCCACCAAATATTTATGATTAAACCATTTTGTCTTTTCGGGATCGAATTTAGCTCCTGACTTTTTAACTCTGTCTAAAGTGAATAGTTCGCATAACTCCTGAAGGGAGAATATTTCCTGGTCCGTACCCGGATTCCATCCCAAAAGGGCCAGCATATTGATGAATGCTTCAGGAAAATAACCGTCTTCTTTGTAGCCATGCCATTTTTCTCCGGTTGCCGGATCTGTAAATTCCATCGGGAATACCGGGAATCCCATTTTGTTACCGTCCCGTTTGCTTAATTTGCCGTTCCCTACCGGTTTTAAGATCAGCGGGAGGTGAGCGAATTCAGGCATGGTGCCTTCCCAACCGAAGGCTTTGTAAAGCAACACATGTAAGGGAAGAGAAGGCAACCATTCTTCTCCACGGATAACATGGGTGATTTTCATTAAGTGGTCGTCTACAATGTTGGCCAGGTGATAAGTAGGCATTCCGTCCGACTTATAGAGCACTTTATCGTCAAGCAGGGAGCTGTTGAAATGGACTTCTCCGCGAATAATGTCGTGAAGGAGAAGATCTTCATGCTCGGGCATTTTAAAACGGATGACATAATGCACACCCGCTTCCAGCAATTGTTTTACTTTACCGGCATCCATATTCAGGGAATTCTTTAATTTACCTCTGCTCGTGGCATTGTAAATAAATGTTTCCCCACGGCCTTCACACTCTTTTCTCATCGCATCCAATTCTTCGGCTGTATCGAAAGAGTAGTATGCATTTCCCGATTCAACGAGTTGGAGGGCATATTTTTTGTAGATTTCTTTTCTTTCACTTTGACGATATGGACCGTATTCTCCACCTACCCCAACTCCTTCATCCACTTTTAAGCCACACCATTTCAAAGACTCTATAATGTATTCTTCTGCACCGGGTACATACCGGGTTTGGTCAGTATCTTCGATTCTTAAAAGAAAATCTCCACCATAATGGCGGGCAAACAGATAATTGAAGAGGGCTGTTCTTACTCCTCCTAAGTGAAGCGCTCCCGTCGGACTTGGAGCAAATCTAACTCTGACTTTTCTTTCCATTGTCTTCTTGCGATTTATTATTGTTTTTTTGGCTGATCAATATATTATGAAACAGCTCTTTGGTATATTCGATTGCTTTTCGGACGGCTGTTTCTTTTGAGGTGATATTGCTCAAGATAGGCTCCGCGTGATTATAAGGATTGTTGGGATCGTCGGTCAACAGATAGACCGTATATTTTCCGTTTTTACCGTTTTTGGTTTTGCTTACTAATCCGAACCAAACGTCAATCGATTGGTTATCGACGTAAATTGTACGTTTTACTTTGTACATTATTGTTCGTTTTTATTTTTATTCTTGAAGTTTAACAGTGTAACGACTATCATTAAACAAGCCATAGAAGCGACGTTGATATAGACCGGTGTCCTATCGGTATTGCTAAATAGAGATAGTGCACTCGATATCATCAGTAAGAAAGCAGTGAGTATTATCAGTAGGCGAATAATTTTCATAGTGGGTATAACTTATATGTAAAATTAAAATGCGGCAGGCGAATCGTTTTTTCTTATCCGTTAAACATTGTATTCGTCCTTGCTGTACGAAGGATTATAATTTCAATTGATTTTTTACCGGATTAGCATATATTTCCAGATAAATATTGTTCAGTAGGGAAATATTCCCTTCCAGTTTATCCATTTTTTGAGTCATTACTTCGATAAAACGTTTCTTTTCTTCTTCGGTATAGAATGCTTTGAATTTATTTACCGAATGTAATAAATCATAGGCAATGTAATTATTCGGCCAAAGCTTGAAATTCTGATGAATTTTAGAATCGATAATTCCGGCGAGTGCTTCTATTCTGTCTCCATTGGAGGGAAGTTGATCCAGTTCATCGAATTCCTGATCTGTGAGCTGATCGATATGGAAATGTACGCGTCCTTTGTAGTCACTTAGCCCGGTGAGCATACTATTCATATCGGCTTCGGGAGTTTTGATATATTCTCCGACGGTTTTGGTATATAATTCCGAGGTTTTCAGGGCATCGCAAGGCTCCCATTCGTAGGAGATGGCGAGGGGCATGATATGTAGTTCTCTGAAATTGATCCCGAATTGGGTGGGACCGCTCATCTTCAGCATTTTCAATAGACTGGGTTGGGCTTTATCATCGCCGTTTTTAGTTCTTCCTTCCCGTTCGGCGATCCATACCGAATCTTCGTTTTCTTCAATGACTTCCCGGATATATTTTG
Source organism: Odoribacter sp. N54.MGS-14 (assembly GCF_000980295.1). NCBI lineage: Bacteria > Pseudomonadati > Bacteroidota > Bacteroidia > Bacteroidales > Odoribacteraceae > Odoribacter > Odoribacter sp. N54.MGS-14. Next base: position 72,050 of record NZ_LARL01000006.1, read on the forward strand.
AACGGAGAGCCGAACTCGTAAGCATTTCTCTCACTGTTATATCTCTCTCTATGACAAAACAAGAATCTAATTTGACCAAATCGGTTACCCAGTCGTTGATCAGGAGATTACTTCCTATAGCAGCCCGGGTGTATTTATTACCATGTTGACGCAAAAGTACATTCAGGATGGCCGAATCAAGAATGATATCCCGATGATTGGACATAAAAATATAAGAAGTATTTTTGTCGACCAATTCCATTCCTGATACTGTAATTCCGTCTGTAGTCGTATTGATCAGAGATTGGATGGCCGGACCGAAAAATTTGGCTTGAAATTCCGCACGGCTTCGAATTCCTTGTAAAGCTCCTTGTATGGTTGCACGGTCCATTTTAGTTAGGTGTGTAAACAGAGTCAAAAATTCTTCTGATTTACATAGACGTTCTATTGCTGCCTCTATTTCGCTATCGCAATAGGGTCTGATGGTGTTAAATTCGGAATCCGATGTCATAATTTTATTTTAAAAAATAATTCTTTTCTGCTGCAAAGATAAAACTAAAAGCTAAAAGCTGAAAGCTATCTGCTAAAACTTCCCGGAAAATGCCTATTAATCTGTTTCTTAATTTATAATGTCTTTCCCGGGTAAGTCTTTAAAGCTACGGATAAAATTTCCATCGCTTTTTGAAGATCACTGATTTTTAGTACATAAGCTATTCTTACTTCATTTTTGCCTAATCCGGGAGTATAATAGAAGCCGCTGGCAGGGGCGAGCATAACGGTTTGACCGTTATAGTCGAATTCTTCCAATAACCATTGAGCGAATTTTTCAGCGTCGTCGACAGGCAACTTGACTATGGAATAGAAGGCCCCTTTGGGTATAGGACAAACCACTCCCGGCATTTTATTCAAGGCTTCTACCATGAAGTTTCTTCTTTTGATATATTCATGATAGACGCTTTCAAAATATTCGTCGGTGGTGTCCAGAGAGGCTTCGGCTGCAATTTGTCCTAAAGCGGGAGGGCAAAGGCGGGCCATGCCGAATTTGAGGGCTGCATCCAATATTGCTTTATTTTTAGTGATGATCGCTCCGACACGGATACCGCATTCGCTGTAACGCTTCGACATGGAATCGAAAAGAATGGTGTTTTGTTCGATTCCTTTCAGATTCATTACTGAAAAATGTTTTAAGCCATCATAACAATATCGTCTGTAGACTTCGTCAGAATATAGGTATAATTCGTGTTTTTTTACAATCTTCGCCAGCTCTTCCAGCTCTTTGGGGGAATATAGATAACCTGTCGGATTATTGGGGTTGACAATTACAATTCCTTTGGTTTTGGGTGTAATTTGTTTTTCAAATTCACTCATCGGTGGAAGGGCGAAATTGTCTTCGATTTTTGCTGTTACCGTTTTAATTTTGGCTCCGACCATTAAGGCGAAAGCCGTATAATTGGCGTAAAACGGCTCCGGTATAATAATTTCATCTCCCTCGTTCAAGGTGCTCATGAAAGCAAACAGAATGGCTTCCGAGCCACCGGTAGTAATCAGTATGTCTTCTTCGGTCAGGGAGATCCCTAATTTCTGATAATATCCGGCTAATTTGGTACGAAGCGTATGATTTCCGGCGGAAGCCGTATATTCGATTACAGGAAGTTTCATTTGCCGGACTGCTTTCAAAGCTACTTCAGGAGTTGCGATATCCGGCTGTCCGATATTCAGGTGATAGACCTTTATTCCTCTTTCTTTGGCACGGTCTGCATAAGGGACCAGCTTACGGATCGGAGAAGCCGGGATTTTTTTTCCTTTTTCTGAGATTTGTAACATATTGTATTTCTTTGAAGGTTCCTCTTTTTAAATGCCCCTCAAGATACAATATTTTTTACATTCCTGCAATCGTTTTCAGTTTTTCAATATTCAATAATTTTATTTTACGTCCTTTGACTTCGATCAATCCGTCGTTTTTGTAGTCGGAAAGTAAACGAATAACGGTTTCTGTCGCTGTCCCGACAAAATTGCTAAGGTCTTCACGGGTGATATTCAGTTTTAAACTTCCGTCTTGTTCGATACCGAAATCATCTGCAATGAGGAGTAAGATCTCGGCCAGGCGTTCTTTTACAGATTTTTGTGCAATATCCCGGATGTAACGATTCGAGTCGCCCAATTCTTTACAGGCTATTTGCATCATATCGTAGGCAAAACCTGAATTATTCCGGATTAAGTTTAACAAAACCGAATCGGGTATATAACATAGAATTGCCTCTGAATGTGTTTCTATAGAGGTGCAAGCAGGTTCGTGCCGGATGACTGAACGGAAGCCGAAGAGGTCTCCTTCCTGATCGAATTTGATAATTTGCTCTTTCCCTTCATGCCCTGTTTGATATATTTTGATGATTCCGCTGTATATGAAATAACAACCTTTGATTCTTGTGCCTTCCGCGTAAATCAGTTCACCTTTCTTGTAATATTTGACCGAATCCGGACGAAGCAGGCCTTTTAATTCTTCGTCCGAAAGATTGGTAAAGGTCTGTTTTAGTTTTTTGTAACAAGACCCTAAGTCCGGCAAAACTATATTTGAATGTTTGTTTAATTCGTTTTTCATTCTCTGGTATCCTTTTCTATGAGCATTTCCTGAATGCACCGGGTTATGCTTTTTTCATCGAATCCGCATTCTTCATATAATTGTTGTTGAGTTCCGTGCTCGATAAACTTATCCGGAATTCCTAATCTTTTTATAGTAGCATGATATTGGTGGTCGGCCATAAATTCGGCGACAGCACTTCCTAATCCACCTTGAATCGTTCCGTCTTCCAAGGTGATTATTTTAGAAAATTTTTGAAAAACGGTATGTAATAATTCTTCGTCTATAGGTTTTAAAAAACGCATATCATAAAGGGCGACGAGCGATTCTTCGAAGTGAGATACAGCTTTCTTCGCTACATTTCCGATACTTCCGATAGATAAAATCGCTATTTTTTCTCCCTCGATCAAACATCTGCCTTTACCGATTTCCAGTTCCTGAAAAGGAGTATGCCAATCGGCAAGAAAACCGTTTCCGCGTGGATAGCGGATGGAAAAAGGTCCCTGGTCAGGTAATTGGGCGGTGTACATCATATTTCTCAGTTCCGCTTCGTCCAGGGGAGCTGCGATGATCATATTCGGAATGCATCTGAAATAGGCTAAATCAAAAGCTCCATGATGGGTGGCTCCGTCGGCTCCGACAAAACCGGCCCGGTCGAGGCAAAATACAACATTCAGATTTTGTAGGGCGACATCATGAATCACCTGATCGTAGGCTCTCTGCATAAATGAAGAATAGATATTGCAGAAAGGAACAAATCCTTTTGCCGCCAGGCCGGCAGAAAAAGTGACGGCGTGTTGCTCGGCAATCCCGACATCGAAACAACGATCCGGCATTTCATGCATCATGATATTTAATGAACAGCCGGTAGGCATAGCAGGGGTGATTCCGATGATCTTGGAATTGCTCTTCGCCAGCTCTGTGACTGTGTTTCCAAAAACATCCTGAAATTTGGCCGGAATGTTAGGATTATTCTCTTTAATTCGCTCTCCGGTCACTTTATTGAACTTGCCGGGGGCATGCCAGATTGTTTGATTGATTTCGGCTTCTTTAAATCCTTTTCCTTTGACCGTAATGCAATGCAAAACTTTAGGACCCGGTATATTTTTCAGGTCCCGTAATATTTTGATCAGATGATGGATATCGTGGCCGTCGACAGGACCGAAATAACGTAATCCCATAGCTTCGAAAAGATTACTTTTTTTCAGAAGCATCGATTTTATGCTATTGTCGATATTCTGGATAAAATTCCTCATGCCTGGACTGATCCGGTTTAGTTTACCTAAAACGTTCCATACATCCCCCTTGATTTTATTATAGGTCTTAGAAGTACTGATGTCCAACAGATATTCGTTCAAGCCTCCTACGTTGGGATCGATCGCCATATTATTGTCGTTCAGGATGACTAATAGGTTGGAATCGTATACCCCGGCATTGTTGAGGGCTTCGAAAGCCATTCCGCCTGTCATCGAACCGTCGCCGATTACGGCCACGCTTTGCCGCCCGGTTTCTCCGTTGATTTTTGCTGCAATAGCCATGCCTAAAGCTGCCGAAATCGAAGTAGAAGAATGACCTGTACCGAACGAATCGTATTCACTTTCCGATATCTTCGGGAAACCGCTGATTCCTCCGTAGATACGTTTGGTTTTGAATTGTTCTTTGCGGCCGGTGAGTATTTTATGGGCATAAGATTGATGTCCGACGTCCCAAACAAGATTGTCGTAAGGGGTGTCGAGGATATAATGAAGCGCAACAGTCAATTCTACGACTCCCAGACTTGATCCGAGATGTCCCGGATTTTCGGCACAATCATCGATGATTTTCTGCCGGATTTCCTGACATAACTGAATCAATGAATCTTCAGATACTTTTTTTAAATCTTCAGGTGTATTTATAGAATCAAGGATACTCATGTATGCATCATTTGCTAATAAATAATGGGCTAATAACAAACGTCAACCTATTAGTTCATATTATATTAGCAGATTAATAGACGATCGTACCGATCTGTTGGCCTTCCATTAATTTTTTAAGGTTTCCTTCAACATCCATATTGAAAACAACGATAGGAAGGTGGTTTTCTTTGCACATGGTCGTTGCGGTGAGATCCATGACTTTTAACCCTTTATTATAAATTTCGTCATATGTGATTTTCTCGAATTTGGTGGCTGTCGGATCTTTTTCCGGATCGGCGGTATAAATACCGTCTACCCGTGTCCCTTTCAACATGGCATCGGCTTCTATTTCTATGGCACGCAAACTACTGCCTGTATCGGTTGTGAAATAGGGATTACCCGTTCCGGCACTGAAAATGGTGACATAGCCGTTTTCAAGGTATTCTATCGCTTTGGCTTTGGAGTAGAATTCTCCGATGGGCTCCATGCGTATAGCTGTCAGTACTTTGTTCCGGCAATTCTCGTTGTCGAGTGCCGAACTGAGTGCCAGACTATTGATTACGGTGGCCAACATACCCATACTATCTCCTTTAACCCGGTCGAATCCTTTATTGGTACCGCTCAGTCCCCGGAAAATATTTCCTCCGCCGATTACTATTCCTATCTGGATGCCCATTTCGGCGATTTCTTTTATTTGTCGGGCGTAGCTTTCGACACGGGTCACGTCTATCCCGTATTTTTGAGCGCCCATTAACGACTCTCCGCTGAGTTTAAGAAGTATCCTGTTAAATTTCATCATGTTAGGTTTAAAGTTGAATGACAGATTTCATTTTTATCGTTTATTCTATCAAAAAGATTTTCTATATTGTGAAAAATTACAACAAAACTAGTTATTTTTATCCGATTATAGAGCAAAGCCTGTATAAAAAATAGATCGTAGTTTTTATTGTTAATTTTTTATCATTGATGAAGATGAACGAACAGAATCGTAATTTGTTGATATTATTATCAATATGTGTATTAACCATTTTCCCTCTTTTAGGTTTAACGGATTATAATACGAAAGGTGAGCCTCGGGAAGCTATTGTGGCTTATTCTATGTTGGAACACGGGAATTGGATTTTGCCCCGGAATTATGGTGGTGAGATTGCTTTTAAACCTCCTTTTTTGCATTGGAGTGTGGCTGCTGTTTCCACTTTGTGCGGTGAAGTGTCCGAATACTCCTCCCGGGTTCCGTCTGCTTTGGCCCTGATCATTATGGCTGCCGCTATTTATTGGTTTTATGCCAGACGTAAAGGGGCAACTGTCGGGTTATTGACCGCCTTTGTCATGTTGACCTGTTTCGAGGTACACCGTGCCGGTTTCACCTGCCGGGTAGATATGGTATTGACCGCTTTTATTGTGTTGGCTATTATCCGTTTTTATTCGTGGTATGAAAAAGATTTGAGAGGGATCCCCTGGCTGGCTATTCTGTTTATGGGATGTGCTACCTTGACTAAAGGACCGGTGGGGATTATTTTACCTTGTTTGGTAGCCGGCGTATTTCTTTGGATAAGAAAAGGACATTTCTGGAAATTGGTTTTGCGTTTTATCGGGATAGCCCTATTGGCTTGTGTGTTACCTGCCATTTGGTATGTTTTGGCTTACAACGAAGGAAAGCAGGAATTTTTAGATTTGATGATGGAAGAAAATTTCGGGCGGTTTTTAGGTAAGATGTCTTATGCTTCCCATGAAAATCCTTTTTATTATAATATTTATATGCTTATGGCCGGCTATCTCCCCTGGACTTTGTTGTTGCTCTTCTCTCTTTTCTGTTTGCGTTACCGCAAATGGACCGGGACCTGGAAAGAGAAGTGGCAACAAACGGTAGAGAAAGTCCGGACCAGTGATCCGGTTCACTTGTATTCTTTTTTGACTATAGCACTGATATTTGTATTTTATTGTATCCCTGCAAGTAAGAGAAGTGTTTATCTGTTACCGATATACCCTTTTATCGGTTATTTTCTGGCGGTTTATTTTCTTTGGTTGGTTCGTATGGGGAAAACTGCCATAAAGATTTTTGCTATCGTTATCTCTTGCCTTATTATTTTACTGACTGTCGTATTTTTTGTCGTGAAAGCAGGAGCTGTTCCCGACACGATTTTTGCGGGTAAAAGGGCTGTAGAGAATATCGCTTTTTTGCATGCGTTGGAAGAAATTCCAATGAATTTATTCAATATTGTTCTGATCTTTTTACCGATTGTTGCTGTCGTTGTTTTGCTTAGAAAATTGAAAAGTAAACCCTGGAATACTCAGGTATTGTATGCTTTGTGCGGATTATTGTTTACGATATTTGTCGTTTTGGACGGAGTTTATCAGCCTGCCGTATTGAATACCAAATCGGATATCGGTTTGGCGCAGGAAGCACGGAAATGGGTGCCCGAAGGAAAAATTTATTCTTATACTTATTTCTTCTATAGTGTCAATTTTTTCAATGGTGACCGGATGGCGCTTTTTGAAAAAGAATTGCCTGAAGAAGGCTACGTTTTAGTGAAGCAGGGGCTATTGGAAGAATTTCGTCAGAAATATGGAGAGGAATATGTTTTAGATACGGTTTATACTTCGAATCGCCGGAGTTGTGATGTCAGAGATATAATCCATATTCTTCATTTTACCAAAGAGAAGGCGATAGGAAATGCAGAAACGGAAGAACGTTTTTAACAGAAACCGTGTTTTGCAGATGGTCGGAAAATATCCGACCATCTGCAAATAGCCCGGTTATTTATTTCAGATTGACATCTTCTTCGATAAAATAACGGGGACGTTGTTTCACTTCTTTGTAAATCTTTCCGATATATATTCCGGTTATTCCGATAGCCATCATAATCATTCCACCGATAAACCAGATAGAGACCAGTAAGGAGGTCCAACCCGGTATGGTATGGGCATGAGCATGTTGTACCAAGGCGTAAATAATCATGATAATGGGGACGATTATTCCGAAAATAAATCCTCCCGTCAGGATTAGCTGAAGCGGTTTTACAGAAAAAGAGGTAATACCGTCCAGGGCAAAAGAAAGCATCTTTTTGAACGGATATTTGGATTCTCCTGCAAACCGGCTTTTCCGGTCATAATATACGTAAGCTTCGGGGAAACCGATTAGCCGGACTATTCCACGGAGAAATAGATTGCGTTCCGGATAGGATACGAGTGCCTGTAACGCGCGTTTACTCATCAGTCGGAAGTCGGCATGATTATAGACGACATCGCTTCCCATTTTACGGATTAGCTGATAGAATAATAAAGCTGTATTTTTCTTAAACCAGGTATCGGTCGTCCGTTCCCGCCTTACTCCATAGACAATATCCGCTCCCTGTAGGAAACAATCGGTCATCTCTTCGATAGCATCGACATCGTCCTGTAAATCGGCATCGATTGAAATGGCGGCATCGCAGTGTGTACTGGCCCATTCCAGGCCTGCTAACAAGGCATATTGATGACCGGAATTATGAGCCAATTTTAAACCACCGACGAGTCCGTTTGTTTTACCTGCCTCGGTAATGATTTCCCAGGTTTTGTCTTTACTGCCGTCGTCGACAAATAATATTTTTCCAATGGAGATTTTTCCGTTTTCCAGCATTCTGTTCAGGACGCCGGATAATTGCCGGATAGTTTCCGGAAGTACGCTTTCCTCATTATAACACGGAACTACGATAATAAGGTGGGTTGTATTCATGGTTTATTATGGATTAGAATGTGGTTTGTCGGTTGTCAGTTGTTTACGGATCAGATATTCTGTCGTTTGCAACATGGAGAAGGCATAGGTTTTCAGTGAGTCGAATGTCGTATTCGCTGTTGCCGGGCTTAGAGTTCCGTTATGAATATTATAATTGAACTCTTGTTTACTTTCCGTATCGTAAATATAGAAATGTTTTGTGTCTTTGACTCCTAACATATTGTCTGCACTAAAAAACATACAAGGACGTTCTTCTTTTAATAAATCTATTCCCAGATTGTTTTGAATATAATTGATACGTAACATACCCAATAAAGTAGGAGCTACGTCGATCTGTCCTCCGAAATTTTCTTTTTCTTCTGCGGTGAGAAGTGCGGGAGCATAAAACATCAAAGGAATGTGATTGTACGATTGAGGCATTTCACTATCCGGATTGCCGACTAATTTTCCGTGATCGCCCAATAAGACGAAGATCGTATTGTCGAACCAAGGTTGTTGCGAGGCTTTATGCATGAATTGACGAATCGACCAGTCGGCGTATTCTACGATTTGTTCTTCTATGTTTTTACTTTTAGGCTGGAAATAGGACGGAATCACGTAAGGAGGATGGTTGCTGATAGAAAGTAAGACAGCAAAAAACGGACTAGTCTGAGCGGACTGTTTTTTCAAATGATTCAGTGCATAGTCGTAAAGAAAATCATCTTGTACGCCGAAACCATTGACTACTTTTTCGGACGGGTAGTTTTCCTGAGAAAAGATCTCGTCGAAGCCATTGGTACGAAAAAAAGCATTCATATTGTCGTATTGGGATTCGTGGGTCATAAAGAACATGGTGCGGTAACCCTGTTCTTTTAATATAGTCGGAAGACCGGAATAAGTGGGAATGACAGAACCTTTCATCGCGTTTCGTTTTAAGATGGAAGGAAAAGAATAAAGGGTCGCATACATGCCATGATTCGTATGGATTCCTGAGGAATAAAAATTAGAGAATGCTAAGGATTGTCGGTATAAACTGTCCAGAAAAGGAGTCAGCTCCTTCTGCTGTCCAAAACGTTTCATCAGATGGGCAGACATCGATTCCATAAAAATCAGCACAATATTCGGACGTCTTAAACTGTCGGAGGCGTTGATTTGGCGTGCAATGGGAGAGATCCCTTCGATTCCCGGCCGGTTTAAATAGTGTCGGGTATTTTCCAACGCTTCGTTTTCCGGCATAAGATGAAGGTATCGGTTTTCTTTCCGTGAATCGTCTAACGTACTGCTTAACAGATTGAATACCGGACTGATGCCCAATTGATTCAAAAACGGATCGGTACAATAATAAGCTGCACTGACTTTTATCGGATTATATCCGGTACGTCCCCGGATACCGAACAGGCAGAGGCCGATACAGATGCAGGCTGTCAGGAAGATATAAATACGGTCGAGCCAAAAGACAGACGGATTTTTTGTATTTAGTAAACGTTGAAAATGACGGATCAATCGTCGCATGAGCCAGATAAATAACACTAAAGTCAATAGAAAGCCGATCAAAGGAGGGTAGTAGGAGGTTTCTCCGAATACCATGCCGGCTGTCGTATTCATATAGCCGAACCAATTGAAGACCGACGAATTGATGATTTTAAAGAAATATTGAAAATAGGGAATATTGGCTGCCGTAACCAGCAATACGATTCCATAGAATAAACTGAAAAAAATACATGTAACATTCCAGAGTATTTTACCGTAGTAGTTGAACAAAGCCGAAATGGAAACAGCTACTAAAGGGATGAGGAGTATGTAACAAGCGATTACATTATCGAACCAGACTCCCCGGATAAAGGCAGGCCATATCGACATAAAACCGACATGCTCCTGATCCGGAAAATCGTAATTGGCGCTGAAGAAAAAAACGAGTCTGAATAGTGTGAGAAAGAATAAAGCGGTGAAATGTATGGATAACAAACATCCTACAGACAATAAGAACCGTTTGTAACCGGGGTGAGAAAATGTTCGCATTTTAGAAAAAATAGGGTTTAAAATACGGCGTAAAGATACATTTTTAATATTACTATAGTTTGAATATAGGATGAATTAATACAGCTTTATATTTTTAAATATGATGACTAATAAAACTTCTGATTATGACCTGACCGTGATTGTTCCGGTATATAATGAAAGGGGAAATATGTTGCGGCTTGAAACTGCTTTGTCGACTTTTCTGAAAAAATCGAAGGTGAAATCTTGTATTTTGTTTGTGAACGACGGGTCGCAAGATGGGAGCGGTGATTTGATCAGAGAAATTTGCCGGCGGAATAAAGATTTTTTTTATATCGGTTTGGCTAAAAACTGTGGATTGAGCGCAGCTATGAAAGCAGGAATCGATTATACCTGCTCCAGGTTGGTCGGATATATAGATGCTGATTTACAAACTACACCTGAAGATTTCAATCTTTTGTTGGAATATACCGATGATTATGAGCTGGTCATGGGGATTCGGGTGGGACGGAAGGATAGTCTGGTGAAAAATATGTCCTCGAAAGTAGCTAATGGGTTTCGAAGACTGATGACAAAAGATGGGGTGAAAGACACCGGATGCCCCTTAAAAATTTTGCATACTGAATATGCGCAACGAATACCTTTTTTTACTGGAATGCATCGTTTTTTACCGGCTCTGATCCTGCTACAACAAGGAAAAGTGAAACAAGTACCGGTGCGTCATTACCCGCGAATAGCTGAAAAATCGAAATACAATTTATGCAATCGCCTCATATCACCCTTTAAAGATTGCTTTGCGTATCGTTGGATGAAAAAACGATATATAAATTATGAAATAGCGGATACTCATCTTTAATAAAGATTTTTTAAGAATAGAGTTGGTAAGAACCGGCTAGGAAAGCTGATTTTTTCCGATGAGTTAAAATTATCTAAAAAATGTTTATCCTGCGAATACTATTTAAAACAGAACTGAAATTTGCTCTAAGCTTCGATCCGGTCAGGATTTTGTTTTTTATTTTTATAAAGAATCCAGATATCCCTGCAATAGACGACTAATCCCGTCGACTGGCCTAAAATTAAAACTGGGTCGTGCCTCACCAAGGCATAGGATACGATAATCAACGATCCGCTGAGACTGATCAACCAAAATCCCATCGGTAAAATGGAGTCATGGTGCCTACGCGAATAAACCCACTGGTAGACGAAGCGAAGAGTGAAAATAATCTGCCCTAAAGACCCCCAGAGAAGCAGGCCGAAAGGAATGTTTTCATTGTAGAAAAATTGATTGATGAACCCTTTTACCTCTGCTAACATATATCCGATGGCTACGATCGGGGTTATGAGGAGAATGTAGCGGATGAGTACCGGAATCTTTTGCCAGCTGTTTTTCATGTTCAAATTCCAAATGTAGATGTAGTAGGATATAAGTTGTCCTAAAATTATGGCAAAGTCATTTCGCAACCAACCGTAAAAGAAAAGTAAGTATGAACCTAATAAGCTTAATAACCAGAACAGAGTAGGGGATACTACCTGCTTTTCTTTTTCAGATATAATCCACTGAATAAGTAAGCGGGCAGAGAAGCAAATTTGTGCTAAAAAACCGAGTGCGTATATCATTGAATTTTTAGTTTTGTTGGAAAATTATAATACTGTAATCTCCAATTGTATATGACTCATTATTATTTGAAAAATTATATAATTTACTTTCTTTTTTGAGTGTGTTTCTATTTACGAATAGAATAAAATTTTGTTTTCCTGATAGACTATCTATAGTGGGTAGATCTACTTCATTAATTTGTTTATTTAGGTAAGAATCTAAATTCTTTCCACTTCGAAGTTTGTAGAAATAGTAATTTTTTATACCATCTTCTTGGGCTATTCTTGTCGCTTTTTGAGTAATATTTTTCAAACCGATGTATTTATTTAATTCGGAAATGTTCACCGATCCAATGAGAATAGACAAGAGTAAACCGACAGAAAGACTATTCGTCGCATTAGTGAATCTATTTTTGTAAAGATAATATAAGCACAGAATAGCCGACGAAGACAGCAGGAAGGCGGCGAAATAGAAATAAGAGCTTTCTAACCAAGGCAGGGAGAGAAAGGCTGGGAGGAAGAATAAAGCCGGAAAAACGAATACGAGTACGGCTGCAGGTAGAACGATAGTAAAATAGATTTTGGGGAGTGCTATTTCGGGGAGTAATAGGAAAGCCAAATAAGCCATAAAGGGGAATAGGGGTAAAAGATAAATATCCAGTTTGGCACTTGAAAAAGAAAGTACCACGAAACCGGTAAGAAGGATGGTCAGGAATAATTGTTTTATATCGTTATTGTAAAGGTGTTTGCGTATCCCGATGAGGAGAACGACAACGTAAAATAGGGTCCAGGGAGCGAGTGAATACCAGATCGTTTTCAGATAATACCAGAAAGGTTCTTTGTGATGGAAGGAATCGACGGCCCTGTTGATGGTCTGGTGGAAAAGCAGGTTGTTCAGATAGGTTTTTCCCCCTTCGAGATATACAGCAATAAACCACAAGCTGCAAAGCCCGATTAATATGCTCCATTGTTTCCAACCTAAATATTTACCGATGGTTTTGAATTGTTTTTTTACCAATAAAAAAGCCGGAATGGTCAATAGAGGAATGATCAAACCTACCGGACCTTTAGTAAAAATGGCCAGAAAGATATAAATCGGTAGTTTGATCGGGTCAGCAGGAGAACATCGGCCGGTATAGATGCGGTAAAAAGTATACAGGCTTAGAATGATAAATAAAGACATCAGCATATCCATGCGTAGCACAATGGCCGAGCCTGTAAATAAACCGCTCGTCAGAAGCATGAATTGGCTGCTTAACCTGAGGTCGGAGGGTAAGGCTGTGTTTACCCATTTATCCATGATGAACAGGATCCACAAGGCCGGGATCAGGGAAAACAATCCCAGGAAAAACATCGAATGTGTACCGAGTAGCCACTTACCTAGCATGACAATCCAGAGGTAAAGAGGAGGTTTGTCGGCATATAGGGCGCCATGATTCCAAAAGGTGAACCAATGGCCTTCGCGGAGAGCTTCATCTGCAATACTCAGATATTTCAATTCATTATTGGGAGTAAAATCCCTGAAATACAAGAGAGGTATAAAGCACGCAAAGAAAAGTAAATATCTGGTTATTTTCATCATTTTTCCTTTATAGATATTTCGTACGTATAAAAATGAATTCGGTTACCTGAAGTTGCAGGTTTCATTTTCATTTTCGGCTATAAAGGAATAAAAAAATTTATGCTTGGCGGAGGTAATAAAAAAGAAGGTGTCTGAAAAGGATGCCTTCTTTTTTTGTTATGCTGCCCGTTTATTATCCATTTTTATTTTTAAAACATC
>NZ_LARL01000063.1:0-18403 GCF_000980295.1 Odoribacter sp. N54.MGS-14
ACTCTCCAATTTTTATTCTCTGCGATACTATAATTGCCATAGGGTGCACTAATTGAGATATAACCTGCTTCTTTCCCAGTCCAATTCGGCAAAGCATTATATATATTATTCATTGCTGTTTCTGAAAATTGATTATTAGAGCAATGTAACTCTTCCAATACTATGCATTTACTAATATCTAAAGTAGTTAATTTATTACCACTACACTCCAAAACAGTTAACGCTGTACATGTACTGACATCCAAAGTTGTCAATGAACAAGCAGAATAAAATTGTAATTCTGCTATTGAAGTACATCCACTTAGATTTATTGAGTTTATAGGGACATCTAATGAAATACTTTTCAAACCAATACATCCATTAGCATTGAAATTTAACTTACTACCATCCTTATTAGCCTCTTCGTCACTAAATCCGACTAAGGTTGTAGGACATTTAGTTGCATCTATCAAAGTAACAGTACAATCATAATAGAACATATCCATTTCTATATTGTCGATGTTCTTGATTGTAACAGTGTATTCCCCCTTTTGTGCATAAGTATGTTTTTTTCAATATAATACATATCATCATCTTTCTCTCCCTTATATTCATTTTGCTTTCCATCTCCCCAGTTAACATGAATAATCCCTAATTGAGGTGATTCTATCTGAAAGCTAAAAGTTTCGTCCTCAACCACTATTGTTAAAACTTCTTTATCAGAATTAAGTGGAGAAGGAGTTTCATTATCTTTTGAACACGCTGTAAACATTGTAGCATACATAGCTACCATTAATAAAATAAATATCTGTTTCATGGTCTTTCTATTTATTTAAATAATTCGTCAATATTTCTCTAAAATCACATCAACATAAGGGCTATATCCTTCTCTGTCAATACTTACTTCTTTAACATTAAGTCCACAGAATTTCATTGATGATTTGATACTTCTTAAATGTCCTTCCAATTCAGCTCCATATATTGCAACAGAGCCAATATTACCATTCAAATCAGGACAAAACATAAACTTGTTTCGTAAGTTCCCATTTAGAGAAATATCAAGATTAACAATTCCATTTCTAAAGTCATTGACTGTTTCAATTTGATACTTACTAAATGTAGGATGCGATGAGAAATTGTTGTAGATGGTATTTATCATCTGCAAACTTCTTTCGTTAAGATGATTCATAAGAAAATAGATTTAGCACCCCAGATTCCCAGAAAGGCAAGTTTATAAAATAAAGAAAGCGTGGGAACTGCTTAGTTTATCTGTCTTAAGGTATCGCCAAACACCCAACTGAAAATAAACAACCAACCCACGCTTAACCTTATATATTTGAGTAATATATATGGCAAGCGAACGTTTGTATCGTTTATCCTTTCAGTTTTTGAAATTGGCGATTTCTAAGACAAGGATAAAAACTAAAACGCTTCTATAAAACTAATATGTCTGTCATGGTTGGATTTCTCCTTACATAACATCACAAATATAGTTAATTTTCGGCATCTACAAACGTTCTGTGGGTTGGTTGTAAGACAAAAATAAGCAAGTTTAATCAATGAACCATCTATACTCTGAATCTCCTTGTACGGCTCTGCTTAATCCCTCTGTAAGTTGTGTAGCGTTCAACGACCTATCTAAGAAGTTATCAATATAAGAACTCTTATTTGCTCCTGTCAATAAGTTGTAAACTCTCCACATACTGATACTGTTTCCCTCTTTAGCAAAGTTTTCATCTATATAGTAATTCCTTGCTATCGTGTTAATCTGGCTGTCCGTCATTTCCATGTTAGGCAACATACGCTTTTCTTTGGAAGGCAGGCATTGATACATACGGCTCTTCCCTAAGAACTGTGCAAATTGGTGTTCTGTCAGGCTGTACTTCTGAAACTCCTGCATAAAGCGTAAATGCTTGTTTGCATCGTATTTGCTAAACAAGTCCATTACTCCCCTAAACAGGTCATAATGATTCATGGCTCTAAGGTCAGACTGATAACCGTCTGTAAAAGTACATAAGTTACAACATACCTGATTCCTAAAGCCAATAGCCACACTAAAATGTTCTGTACCCTTTTTGCTCATCAGGTTTTCATGGTTATAAGCCCTGACACCTGTAATACATAAATTCAGCCTGTTCCCTGCAATATCAGAGTAAATAGTAGGAATCTCAAAAGCAAACGCCATCCGTTCATAGTAAATCGTTTTGTCCGTTTCCAATAACTGATTAACGGGCTTATGTATGGCTTCTGGAATCCTGCCTTTGATAATATGGCTAACTATGATTTCAGGTGTATCAATCTGTTCATTCCTGAAAAACTCCTGTGCTGCCTTATACACCGTTTCAATAAATACAGGATGTGATACGGTCAGTTCATTATCCTTGCTAAATACAGGCACAATACAATCATTCTTTAGGTGCTGTATATCTACCTCTGTTGTATTGGCATTGATAAAGTGTAATCCCTTTGGTTTTGGGAATAGGGTTGTGTAATCCTTAAACGGACTTTCTTCTGTTACATCAATGTAATCAGAATATTCTTCACCAAATAAGGCAGGATCGACCTGTTGTGTTGTTGATAATAATCTAAGTGTTTCCATGTTGTGAGTTATTAATGAGTTATAATACTTTGTTGTCTGCAAAGCTGTAATAGTCCTCATTGTTAATGAGTAAGTAATCAGCTAATTCAATATCGAATAGGTAAGCTGCCAACTTAATTTGGTTCTTCAAATCCTTTTCTGCATCATTAGGTTCTAAGTCACCACTTGGAGAATTAGACACTACAATAATGCTTTTGGCATTGGCAAGTATGGCAGCCTGCAATATAAACTTGGTTTCCACTATGTCATAAGTGTGTGCCGATTCACTAACGGTCATTACACCTAATACCGTACTATTGCCACTTAGTAATATGACCTTAGTCGTAATATGGTGCTGTATCGTATCTTCATCGTAGAACTGCAAAGCAAATTCAAAGGCTTCATAAGGACTGACTAACCTTACCTGCTCTGCTTGTTTAACTGTTGGATAAATGAGTTTTACCTCGTTTGGTCTGAATGATTTCATATTTGTGATAAATTGAATGGTTGTACTTTGATAAAGAAGGGAGAACCATTCAGCCCTCCCAACCTTTTGTAAAATATATTGGCATACCTTTCCTTAATTGGCATCTTATAAAAAATGAGAGAGAGCATTACACCCTCTCTCAACGCACAATACCCCTATATAGAGTATCAATGCACCCACAACATGCCTGTAAGTATATAAGCCATATCTTTAGTCCTGAATGTGGGTATTTCAGGTATATAATGGAGTAAATAAATTGAATTGGTTATAACTTCTAATCTGGATATTTACTCATACATTCTATTTGTAAATACCCTTACTAATGCCAGATAGAAGTTATTTTTTGAATTGGCAAGTCTGACAAAATATAGGGTGTTTGTTCCTGTGCTAATTCAACCATAATATAAAACAAGAGAGAGCTGTAAAGCTCCCCCTTGCCGACTTCACTGCTCAATATAACAGTTTTGTCCCCCTATACGTCATTCCATAATCAGAGCAAACTTTTTAATCTTGGTCTTGGTTGCCACTCCATGAAAAGTAGCAGGAACTTCTTTTTCTCCTGCTAATACTATGGTCTTATCCAATAACAATTCAACGAGTGCAGGAACAAACATATTCTTTGCAATGGAGTAAATGAATTGCAGTTTGTCCTTGTACTTCTCCTGTACCGTTTCATTGCAAGGGATTTCGCTTGGAGTGGTTAAGCCATCTTGTGATTTTCTGGTGAGTATGGTGTATTTGAGTTCGTAAACTTCTTCATCTTCTCCTCTGGTACAAATCAGGTAAAGGTCGTTCAAGGTTTCCCCTTTAAAGCCAATGACCTTTAGTTCTTCACCAACTTTTATAGCTTCTGGGAATACTGCAAGTTGGGTTTTCAATGTTTCAGCGAGTGCGCTAACGTCTTTCTGTACATTTCCTTGTGCTATTAAATACTCTTTTCTGTTCATAGTTGTGGGGTAAAATAAAGTGTTAAACATTTCGTTTTTATGCAGCTATTGGGTAGGGGTGTAAATGGTTACACTACTTTACTGCTTGAAATAAACACTATATTTCAATTTAACCTTTATATTGTCATGGGGAGGGGTATTTTTTCAGCTAAGGTATATATGTGTCTGCTATATTTAAGTTGGTGAATTTTTCTCTAAAGTGTATATATAAGCCAATTTTTCAAGTTTTTCCACCAAAATAAAATTCACTAATTGAGTGAATTTATCGATATAATTTCCTATCTTTGTGGAGTAAAATAATACAATATGATTGTAGAGTTTGAACAGGAGTATTTAAGTGAGCTATACAAAACAGGGCAATGTAAAAGTAAAAAATACAGGTTTCAGCCTAACGTTGTCACTAAGTATAAAAAATGTATAGACATTCTTATATCTGCTAATCGAATAGAGGATATATTTCCATTTCGTTCTTTAAACTATGAAGTCCTAAGTGGAGATAAAAAAGGAATATCATCTATCAGGGTAAACTCACAGTACCGCATTGAGTTTACAGTAAACAAGATAGAAGATAAAGAGCCTGTTCTGACCATTTGCAATATACTTGAATTGTCTAATCATTATAAATAAACGATTATGAACAACGACTTAAGACCATATATGCCAACCCACCCAGGCGAGGTATTAAAAGACGAATTACAGGCAAGGGGAATCAGCCAAAAGAAATTTTCTTCATTGATAGGTGTTTCTTATACAATGCTGAATGAAATACTAAACGGTAAACGCCCAATATCTGCTGATATGTCTTTACTTCTTGAAGCAGCATTAGGTATTGATGCTACTATCTGGAATAATATGCAAAGTCGCTATAATCTTGAAACGGCAAGGCGTGATACTTCTTTCGCATCTAAACTTGACTCTATTCGTCAAGCATTTAGTGCTGCCTGTTTTTAATAGCATAAATATATTTCCACTCCTAAAATTCAGGTGTCCATTTTTTATTTATATAATACATAACCTGTGAAAAAAGTGGACAGCTAAAAGAAGTAAGTATATACCCCTGTTTTTTGAGTTGGCATAAATGAGAGGCTGAAAATTAAAGCCAAGTTATTTCTAAAGTTAATCTATTGCAGTGAGACATTTTCATTTTGTGGTACATAAAGAGAGTCCATATAATTTTGTCTCACTCTCTAAAGTTCATATATGTATAGTCTATTGGCTTGTAAAGGTTTATGTCTAAAGAATAAGTTTGATTATTCAGTAATTAATTCTTTCAGTAATAAAATAGCTTTCCCTTCACCTGATTTCCAGACTGTATCAGTCTTAATATCTCTTATTGATATGCATGAAAAAACAGTATCTTTAAAATAGGCTTCTTCATTTTTTACATTATTATCAGTGAATAAAAGTTGAGATAATATGGTATATTCTTTGTCGTTTTCTATAGTCCACATAAAATCCTGATTATTACTTTCGATAACCAGTGTATTGGTAATAGTATCAGCAATTAAAGGTTCTAAAATTTTGATTTTTACGGCAACTGTAGCACCATATGTGAATTTGAAAGTATCACAACAAATCTTGGATAAAGGAAATAAACGTCCGTCTTTTTTTATTTTTAGAATGACCTCCTTATTTACATACAATTTAGGTGTTAATTGAAAACGCTCAAAGTAATATTTTGATTCTTCCATTTTATCTTTAAACTCTGCCGAATTTGATGGATATTTATATTGACCAATCAAAGAATCGATTTTCCTTTCTAATTTTTCGACTAAATCTGTTGCATTTATAAAGCGGTCAATAGTATGATTTTTTTGTAATTCTTTCTTAAATAATTCTAAAGATTCATGCTTTTCTCCAAAATCGATATTATCAATCTGAACTGAAGCAGTCTCATCAATTAGATATATTAAAATTTCCTTATCTTTTTCTATGGCTTTTTCATACTCTAATTGAGTGTAAGATTTTCCGCTTTCTTCCTCTATACTTCCCCAACGATTGGCAATAATACCAATGTATATATTCGATTGTTCAACCTCTTTTAGGCAGGTTGTTAATGGAGAATCTTTACGAGCTCCAAATTCTTCCATTCCAACAATATTAACATCATATCTTTTTAGCAATTCCCATACAGCTTTTCGTTCTTTGACTAAATCTTTATAAGTTGACGATATGAAGATTGTTTTTTTCATAAGGTTTATTATTTTTTTCAAATATATATGATTTTAACTTATAACTATAATTTTTGCTCCCTAAACTTAGTCTGGTGATAAATTTTGAAAAAGGTATATAAGACATAAATTCTAGATTTTCTCCACCACCAATCCTTTTACAAGTTAAGACTGTATTCTGGTCATTATTTTCCTGTTCTGCTAAGGATGCCAATAAAAAATGAAGTGTAATTTTGAGTTGGTAATCCTGTTTCAACTGTGCGCTATGTTCTTTAGTTTGTGGGGTTTGCCTTTAGTACCTTTGCATCATAATTATGCGAAGATAAATAGTTTTTCAAATCCCACTTTCACAATCATTGCGCAATGAACAATAATGATAAAGGAGTTATTGCTTCTGGTTGGTTTGGACTGGAACATCACAGGGAAATACATACGGTTGACTTTTACCGTCATATTGGAATGGAAACCTTGTGTAAGCTCTATCCTGAAATATTTAAGCCAGAAATTTGGCTGTCTGAAAATCCACCTCAGATTAAACAGCCTAAAAAGAAGTTAGTAAAGCGAAGCAAGTAAGATTGTTGTAAATGAAGAAAGCCGTATTCCTTTTTAGTTGGGAGTACGGCTTTTGTCGTTTAATAGCTAAACCTTTAGGTGGAAAAATAGCACTTTTCTTACAAAACATTCAGCCTCTGTAAGAGGTGCAAATGTCGAAATAGTGACTAATGGAGAGTACACCGTCAGGTGGACTCTCTGAAAACAAGGAGTAAAAGCACATCCTAATCTAAATAAATTACTGTTTTAGGCTTCTCAGGTTCTGGTTCTAATACCTTGCCATCAATAATTCTGACAAAGTAATTCAGACTGCTAATGTTATCAGGTAACTGGTCTGTTCTCTTTTCCAATCTTTCTTTTATACCTTCTGCGCAACCTGATACACCTAATATCCTACCTATTAGCCTATGGTCATAAGGAGGGCAAATTATTCTCTTACTTTTACAAAACTCATAAATGGCTGTATATGCTTCCTTTAGCTTATCCCATTCATTTTCTGGTATTACTATTGGTGGATAACCATTGTAAAATAATCCCTTCCTAATAGTATATCCTTCTCCTTTTTCATTTGGAGTAACTAAACCATATTCCTGGCATTGCTTCATTAGTCCTGCAATAGTAGCATAAGAGAGATTCATTTGTTTCTCCATGTCCCTGTAACTGTACAAAGTAGTATCAGTAAAATTCAGGCAAACACATTTCAGCATCAGAATAAAGCCCTTAATAAATGACTGTTCTTTTAGTGGTAAATCACCTATCTGAACATCTAATAACTTACGGTCTGCCATAATATAACAGGTATCTGGAATCTGCGTAGAATAGTCAGTTAAACGTCTGGGCTTACCTTGTGGTGTCTTACCACTAAAATAGCTGTTGGGGGTGGTAAATCCTTTTTCTGCCAGTTCTTTCAAATACTTTTTCAAAGTTGATTCAGGAATACCTGTTTTATCCCTAAGTGTCTTATGAATTATATGTGATTCTCCTGTATTAAAGTCAGAATAAAACATGAGTGCCAAAAATGTGGCTGCCTCTTTATTGTTCAGGCGAATATGCACATCATTTCGTATTCTCCTGTACGATAATTTATTTTCGTCCATAATTTTCTGCTTGATATAAATTCCATTTTCAAATCAATTTTCCTGAAACCGGATATTAGTTATTAGTTTTAGTTATTAGTATATAGCTCAGTAATATATCAGGTGGAGGAAGTAAAATATATCACCTGAGAAAATCGTCACTAAACTGTATCTGAACACTGTTTTTTTGATGTCAGGGTGTCCCGTTTTGGAAATAAAGCATATCTCCAATCCTGTTTTTAGGACTTTGGCTTTACCCATAGTGCACATCAGAGCAAAACCAAAGTATTCTTTTAAGTTGGAATTATTGTTTCAGGTCAGCCAGAACTGAATTAAATGCTTCCTCATAGGCTTTCGCTTCCATGCTGTGACCTTTAGCGGCAATAAAGTATTTCTCCCAATTGGTTTTATTTATAGCATTCAGCACCTGTTCAACCTTAGATAAATCAGAATCATGGTTTTTATAGAAGGCTTTCAATCCTGCCCCCAATCTGCCGTTTAGTTTGTCAGTTGTCAGGAATGGGTGTTCTTTGCAGATTTGGCAAATGGCATCACCAATCGTTTCAGTTGCCTTAGATAGCTGAATCCTTTTAAAGTCATCCATTGTCTTATAGCCCTGTTGCAGTGCTTTCATCTGCTTAGGTGTTAAACTGGAAGTACCAAAGGTGTAAACATTCATCAGGAATGCCGTAATGAACTTTTCTTCCCTCTTACTCAGGATATGGTCTGTGTGCTCATCATTGGTTGGGATTTTGGAATTGTAAAAATCATCATTTTTCCACGGCTTGCCATTGTTTCGCAGGGCAATGTATTGTAGCACGTCCATGCCTTCTGGAATTTCCACCTCTATATAGCTGGGTTCTGCTTCCATGTCAGGGAACATAAGGGCTACTGTCCTGTGTTGCCCATCGACACATACCCCATCGTATAGGTGGTATTCACTTTCTGGAACTGTTTCCATTTCGATTTTGAAATTACTGATAGTAGGAATACCTTCCCCTTTTTCTCTTTTCAGTACAGGTTTTAACAGACGCCTGCCACCCAATTTATTTTGTGCCTGTTCTATTGGGAGAAATTCAACAGGCATAGTAGGAATAAAGCCCATAGCTTTAATCTTGTTGTAGGATTCTACCACATTGGCTTTATCAATCTCACTGCGGTTACCTTCGATAAATAGTAAATTTTTCATACCATTTTTAATTGAGTTCATTACTGCTGTTTCATTTACTGATACTGAATTTTCCATAATGTTTGGTTTTTAAAAATTAATACTTCATTTATTCAAACAATCGTAAATGAGGTGGCCACCGTCAATTGTTGATTGTGATACAAAACTACTTCTCTGTTAAGGCCTGTGTTATAAAGAATGAATGCCGTTTCGTGGTTTATTCTTTAGGTATTATCAGAACTCTTGTTTTGTATTGCAAATCAACTCAAATCTGAAAAGCTGTGTTATAAAGAATAAGTGCTAATTGACAGGCTATTCTTTAGGAGTTTTCAGCTCTGTTTTGATTGCGAAAGCGAAGTTGGGAAAATCAATGTAGGAGGGTTATAAAGAATGGGAGTAAAAGGATAGTGTATTCTTTAGATAGTTGAATATGAATACACTTAGGTGGTATTTAGATATAAAAATTCCCTGCCGTATGACAGGGAGAAAAGATTACCAAAGTCTGAAATTAATAGTTTCGTTTGTATGGTTGTTAGGTGAGGTCCTGTATATGTCCTGTGGTTTCATGTCCCATTTAGGGGTATAGTTCCGTTTTTCCAGACAGGCTATTTTGGCATTCAGGTTATTTTCATCATCATTCTCTGATGCAAGGTCTAAGAGTTCAAGAAAGTCAAGCGTTAGGCGTATGATGTTACTTTTAGGTTTTATGTTGGAATGAGTAGTTAAAAGGTGATATGTGCCCATCATCATCAGGGCAAATGCAGCATCCAATTTTCTGCCTTTGGAGGAATAGACCGTTTTTAGTTCTTCCTCTGCTTCTTCTTTGTTTTCTACTCCTAAAAAGGTATGCAAATATTCTTCCAAAGCACCCACAAACCAACCTGCGGTATTATCTATCTCTATTCTTTCTGCTCCTGCTTCAATTCTGATTGGTAGAGGTGTTTGGAATCCTGTTTGTTTATTGGTAGTTGTGATATGCCCTTTTAGAAAGGTAAGGAGTTTAAGCATTTCAGGACGGATATGTTTAGAATATTGGTCGAACATATCCCTTTGCTCTAAATAGTCAATATCAAAATTAGAATGGTCTTTGCCAAAGTTGTCGTATTTCCTGTATAATACACTTGCAATCCATAAGCAACAATATATCTTTTCCTCGTTTTCAAAGGGAGAGTATTTATTTATGATGGCTTCTAACTTATCCAAAAATTGATTGTCACATTCAGCTAAATGTATATGTGGAATATGGTTTATGTGTTCATTATTGACCTTTAGAAAATCTTCTACTCTATGATATTTAGCTTCAAAAGCCTGTTCTATTTCTGGTTGAATATGGAAGCGTTGATATGCAAAGTATTCTGTCAGCCAAGGTTCTATATCTTTGAGAATAGAAACGGGAAAAAGATAGGGTTCTGCCATAATAAAAGAGTGTTTGTATTAGTAGAGCAAAATTAAAAAAATACCCCCTCACTCCAATTAAAGAAGTGAGAGGGTTTTGGGTTAGTTTTCTTCTGTATAAAGTTTTTGTTTTAGTTGGTTCATGTGTCTGCTGGTATTTTTATTCATAACCTGTGCATAGGCTGCTTCTGTTACGCGTATGGAGGAATGTCCTAATAATTTACTGACAATTTCGATAGGAACGTCATTATTTAGCAGTATTGTACTGGCGAATGTTTTACGTGCTGTATGTGTGGTCAGCCGTTTATTGATACCTAATATTTCTGCAATTTCTTTCAGGTAGGAGTTCATACGTTGATTACTAATCATAGGTAATAATGGTTTATTAATAGGTTCGTTACCTGTTATATATTTAGAAAGAATTTTTTGTGCAGGAGGTAGTAGGGGAATCTCCATACTGTTACCTGTCTTTTGACGTGTCATGTTTATCCATATTTCATTATCCAATCCTTTTATGAGATGTGCTTTACATAGATTGGCTGCTTCTCTGTAAGCTAAACCTGTGTAAACGGAAAACAGGTATAAGTCCTTTACTTGCTCTAATCTGTGTTGTGTGAAATGATAATTTTCTAATTGTTCAATTTCTTCATCAGTTAGAAATGTAATAGACTTAGTACCAACTTTCAATCGCTCATACGCATTAAAAGGATTCTTTTCCAAGTAACCACATTTTACTGCATATTTTGCAACTTCAATAACCTTTTGCAGTGTTTTATTGACGGTATTGGGTATTTGCTTGCGGTCTGTAAGAAGATATTGCTGAAAAGCAGCTATAAATTGATAATCCAGTTTTTTCAAAGGTATATCGCTCATATTGTATTGCTTCTTAATAAAATTGATTGTGTGGTTATATACGTCTTTGAATTTTCTGTATGTATCTTTGGAATATTCTGTTCCTACAAGTTTGCCCATCACATCAAGGCGGTCTTTCATTAATTTTAGAAAAGTATCACCTGTTAATTCTGCCCCGCCTTTAAGTTGGAAATAGAGGTCTTCAATACTAAATGTCCCTAACGTATCAATTAATTTACGTTCACAGTCTTTGATTTGTTTGGTTAGGCAATCCAGTTTGAAATTAATGAATTGTACTTCTTCGTTTCTGCCTTTGGCTTTTTGTTTTACAGTATCCCAATTATTAGCCTGTACATATAAACCTGTGGCAAACTTTTTAGGAGTGCTGTTTACTGTAATTCTACAATAGATTGGGGCTAATCCGTTAGTGGACTCTTTTGAGTTGTAGTGGAAGTAATAAATAAGGGTTTTTGATAGCATAATAATGACCATTAAATGCCACTGCTTCTGTTACTTATGAAGATATTTGGTCCACCTTGAAAAATGGACCAGATTTAGGAAAATAAGTGGACCAAATAATGGACCAGAATACGAAAATTTATAGGTTGTGAGAAAAAGAAAACCACTGTAAATCAGTGGTTTAATTCTAATCGGTGGAGCAGCAGGGAATCGAACCCTGGTCCAAACACGGAATCCATATGCTTTCTACATGCTTAGTCACTTATTGGTTTTCGACGATGGTCCGGAAAGTGACACCCAAGCCATCGCTTATCCTCTTAAATTTTCGCCTTTCGCCAAAGGTGGGCTAAGACTAACCTTAAATTGACTGCACCCCGTATGCCGACCGGAATAAGGTGGAACCACCGGCGGGATGTCCCGTCCCCGTTCCTTGAACAGGGATTAAGCCTTCAATCTTCTAAAGATTAGGCAGCGAGAGCGTAATTATTTTCGCCAACTAAAATTTTGTGTCCGGGATTTACGGGCCGTTTCACTGCTCCCGACATGCTTACATACCTATTCTTCATGCTGTCAAATCCAGGTCTGCCCCATGGTATGTGAAGACAAAGATAGGAAGAAACCCGGTAAATCATATCAAAAGAGACTTAAATTTATAATTTTTGGTAATTATATACATATTTATACCTACAAACGTACATTTCATGTAAATATCTATATAAATACCAAAAATGAAATCGTGCAGAACCTTCCCGGATCTGCACGATTTTTATTTTGAATGATGGGTAAAATTATTCTCCGATCATAAAATGATGGTATCCCTTCATTTTTTGCCAACTGCCCCGGGTGAAATCGGGGACCTCGACGGGCATGCTGTTGTTTTCGATGGAGAGGCGGGTGAGTTCGCCCAGACAGGACCATTCGGCTGCGTCATAGACATCTTGATCGAGAGGGAGGCCGTGGCGTAAACAATATACCAACCGGTAATCCATGATGAAGTCCATGCCACCGTGTCCGCCGACTTTTTTGGCTTTCTCCTCCAGTTCTTTCTGAATGGGGTGTTTGTATTGCTCCATCAGCGCCTGTTTCACATCTGCCGGGACGAACGAGTGCATACTTAAATTTTCGTGATCGGGTACACCTTCGACCTGCTCCGGAGAACGGAATGTATAGCCTTCTACCGGATATTTGTTGGCGAAACCTTCGGTGCCGGTCAGTTGGTACATCCGGGAATAAGGCCGGGGATTCATGACGTCGTGCTGGATGTGCATGGTTTGGCCGTTTTCGGTCATAATCATCGTCATCGTATGGTCTCCGTTCTGGAAATCCTTACCGTCCCGTTTGTTGATCTTTTCTACCAGTTTCGGGCCGGTCAGGGCTTTGGTATCCATAGAAACGAGGTAGTTCATTTTATTTCCCCGGTGGATGTCGAGGAGTTGACAGGCAGGTCCCATGCCGTGGGTGGCATATACATCCCCCCGGTATTTTTCATTGAAATCCAGCCGCCAGTTGCCTTGATAGGCCGCCCAGAATTCTTCCAGGTTGTGGATATACGAACCTTCGACATGGAGGATATCACCGAACAATCCATGTTGGGCCATATTCAGGGTGGTGAGTTCGAAAAAGTCGTATACGCAGTTTTCCAGCATCATACAGTGCTTGCGGGTCTTTTCGGAAGTATTGATCAGTTGCCAGCATTCATCGAGATTCATGGCTGCGGGGACTTCGATGGCGACATGTTTTCCGTGTTCCATGGCGTAAACGGCTATGGGAGTATGCAACAACCACGGAGTGACGATATATACCAGATCGATATCGGGGCGTTCACAAAGTTGTTTCCAGCCTTCTTCTCCACTATAGGCGGCAGCCTGGGGACGATTGTTTTTGGTGAGGATCTCCTGGGCTTTTTCTACCCGCTCGGGATAAAGGTCACAGAGGGCTTTGATGGCAGTACCTTCGATTTGGGTAAAACGATAGACGGCCCCCGGGCCGCGCATGCCTAATCCGATAAAACCGACCCGTACGGTGTCGAGGGGTGCACAGCGAAGGCCTATGACGTCTGTCTGGCCGGCCGGACGTTCCGGAATAGCGGTGCGAATCAGATTGGGAGTCGTTTGATCCGAAGATTTAGGACATTGGCAACTGCTGATGCCCAGGATCAGAAAAGCGGTCAATAGATAAGTGATTTTTTTCATATAATTACTGATTTGAGAGTTGATTAATCCAGGCGTTCATTTCTTCCAGATGACTGTCTATGCTGTGGAGATGGGTCAATTGAGCCAAGGTCCGTTGCAGGTTGTGTTCGGGATATTGGATTTTGTAGTATGTATCTCCGTTGAGGTAATCGGTCAGAAAACGGACGGTTTGCATATAGGTTAGAAGTTGTGCCCCATAGGGTAACAATTGTTTTTCGATAGGGGTAAGGAAGGCACTTGCCGTTTCGAGATAGCCCCGGGCAAATTCCCGGAATATTTCCATATCGAGACCTACCCGGTCCAATTCTTTATCGTCTTCTGCTCCTTTATTGGCAGCGGTACGGATAAAGTCACCGAAATCCGACAATACAAATCCAGGCATCGTTGTGTCGAGGTCGATCACACAAAGAAAACGGTCATCCTGATCGAACAGCATATTGTTGACTTTTGTATCGCAATGGGTAATGCGTTTGGGTAATTTCCCTTCGCGGTGAAGCCGTTCAGCCCGGCACATTTCCTCAGAACGTCCGAGCAGTTCATCCACGATCGGTTGCACTTTAGCCAGACGGGCCGCTTTGTCTCGAGCGATCGCTTCCCGGAACTGTCCGAGGCGGAATTCCATGTTGTGAAAGTCGGGAATGGTCGCTCCGATCGGTGGATTCGGAATGTCTGACAGAAAGTATTGAAATTCTCCGAAAGCTCTTCCGGTCTGATAGGCCAGGTCCGGCGTCACTTGTTCGAAAGTCTTCGATCCGGCGATATAAATAGTCAGCCGCCAGTAACTGTTTCCGTCGTAATAATAAAGCCTTTCATCTGTAGCAGGTACTAAAGTCAATGTCTTCCTGTCGATATCGTTTGCATTCCGTTGTTGCAAATGGTAACGGATACGGGAGGTAATGTAACGGATATTTTCCTGTAATAAAGGAACATCCGTGAAAATAGCCTGATTGATGCGTTGTAATACGTAATCCGGGGTATCGGGATATCGGGTTGTTACCAGGAAGGTATCGTTGATCAACCCCGATCCTAGCGGTTTTATTTCTGCCACCTCTCCCGAAATGGCAAAATGTGAAGTGATTGCTTTTAAATCTGTCATGAAAATGGTGATAAAATGATCTGCTAAAATAGTCAATTTTCCGAAGAATTGGAATTTTGATTTCTGAATTAAATTTTCTGAATTTTTTTTGTTTGTGTTTTTCGCGGAAAGGGGTAATTTTGTGAGGGAGATGTATAGTATAACTCCTCACTACGTTTGTCAGATACCACCGGTCAATGAAAAAAATAAGGTAAACGACTGACAGAAGCGACCGGGTTCCCGGACACGAATACCGAAGACGAAAAGTACCGAAATAATCCTGCCGTTTTTTAGTGACAACGGTTATGGAAATCAAATCTGATCACTGTAACCGTTGTCACTGAAAAAGATAGGACCTGAAAGTTGAAAATTACTCCGTAATCGTTGAAAAAGATGTGGATTTTCAACTTCAAAAGCCTTGATAAAAGATAATATACACTTGTTTCGTCGGAGTTTTAATACCTTCAAAGAAATGGGTGGCCGTAATGGTTTCTACATAACCGGACATATTGAAAGTATAAGTGAATTCTGTTCTGCTGCCTTTTTTGTCGCTGATCGAAGCCAACAGATTTTGGCTGCGTTTCCCTAGCAAACCGACCATCGACAGGTAGTCCTCCTGATAAAGTTGATTAAGGTCCAGGTTGGCTTTATTATTTTCTTCCGTGGTGTACGTGAAGGTTTCCAGAGTAGCATATTCAGCGTCACTTGTGATTTTTTCCTGTGTTTCTACTCTGTTTTGATCCGACCATATATATTGGAACTGTTCCTGGTCGCTACCGATATTTTGTAAACGGAAATTTTTGTAACGATATACAATCGATATGGGCTCTTCATTACTCATCATGTCGAAGTAAGTTGCCTGATTTTCCCTGATATGGCCTTGTTCGTTCAGCATACATTCGCTGTAAAGTTTTTGAGTAACCTGATTGTTATTTTCATAAGTATTCTGCTCATAAAATAAACGGTGATCTTCGGGCATATAATTTATATGAATATCTGACAGTATCGTTTCATTTTGAATTTCTTCACCTTCGATATTTTCTGTATAAATGCCTGTTTTTTCAATATACTGAATTTGGTTATCGTTGTAACCGAATCTGATTTCCAGCCAATTATTCCGGTTTTCTACTCCTTCTGTGACTTCTGTGATGGTGATACGCTCCACCCAGGCTTCGAAGGGATCCGGTTCGTAAGATTCCGGGAAACTGCCGTCCTGCCGGACAGCTTCCTGATTGATTGTGATTGTTTCGGTTTGGCTTTGACAGTTTAGTTCGATTCGAACTGTCCGGGGATTTCCTGTCGTGTTTTCATCTAATAATATTTGCATGGTATGTTCCCCGGCTTCTTCTCCGGCAGAAGGGGTTACGGTAACCCAGGAGCGGGCTTCATCGTTTTGGATATAACTCTCCCACGAAGAGGTGGTGGTAAAAGTGATCTCGCAGGAGGGAGAGTCGGCATAAGCTGTCTGATTGAGTTGAGCAGGATCGGACAGGGTTATAAATTGATTGGAAGGATTGCCTCCGCCGCCTCCGTCGCCTTCGCCTTCATAATCGGTAATCACATTGGTATAACAGGCTGTCAGGCATACAGCAACAAACAACTGAATGAATAGTAATATCTTTTTCATGATTAAGCTGATTTAATATTAAAATCTGAAGGATAGGTAAACACGCATTCCGTTGAATTTGGATTTTCCGGGTTCCGGCTCCTGTTCGTCTTCTTCGGAATCACCGCCTCCGAAAGATTTAAATTTACAACTTCCCCATCTGGATTCCACTCCAAGGCCGATAACTCCGTAAGAGATACCGCCGCCGGTGACAAAATAAGAAGCATAGTTTCCCAGGAGGGTATCGTCGTCGTATAAAGCTGAAAAACTGGGGGCAAACCGGAAATAAGCGTTGACGTTTAGTTTCCCGACCGGATTGACGGTAACAGAAGGACCTACTTGCATGCCGATTTCAGCTTGATGGAAATTACTGGTTTCTGGTTCTTCTTCCTCATCGTAATTGTCTTCCCAACGGTATTCGAGTTTGTAATTGGTGTAATTCAAATCGAACCAGGTGGCGTCGAGACCGAAACGGATCAAACCGGCTATCGGTTTTTTATGAAGATAAAAAGTCCTGCCGACGGTGAAAGCTGCTCCGAAATTACTTTTGAGCGTTTGATCCATACCGAAGTAAGAAGCCGGTTCGAATTCCTGCTTTACAAAACTCAGATTGCGGTACTTTTTACGTAAACGATTGTTATTTTCCTGTGCCGACACCATACTTGACCAGCATAGCAAAGCCAGCAGAATGAATGAAATTTTTTTCATAATGCAATGAATTTGAATTTTATAACTGATGTTCAAATCGTTTTATGACCACAGACTCCGATTGGCCGGTTGATTATAAAAAGAAAGTGTGGAGCCTTGCTTTATCTGACAGGAGGTTCTGACAAAACCCGAATACAAATAAACAATACCCCACACTTATCCGTATGTACTTTGACGATACATCAACAGACAAGTGATGAGTGTTTGTATTGATTATCCTTGTATTCTCGAAATTGTCAGATTTCCTGTCAAGGATAAAAGTGAAACACTTTCATCTTTAAAATGCTATCCTGTAAAGGACGCAACAAAGATATGAAATGTTTTCGATACTCACACTTAGGGGTATTGTTTTAGTTCAAGATTGAGTAAGAACAATCTTATTTTTCTCCTTTTTTTGTTAGAAATACAAACCTTTCCCGGAGACTGCTCCTTCCGAGCCTCCCAGAAATGATATTATTCCGACTTATAAGGTGATTTTTCGTGACAAATATAATTATTATTTCAGGATTGTCAAATGAATCGCCTGAAAGTTTATTCGGTTCATCCGGCTAAGCGATGGGTTGGTACGGATAAAGGGAGAGGGGGGGGAAATCAGAGATCAGACTTAAAAGATGGATAAAATTCGTTATTTAATCGAAATAAATTCCGGTTTTGTCGAATATTTTTGTGGTTTTGTCAGGTCTTTTTTACTTTTATCCGAGTGAAAAGAAAAAATTGTGCGTATTATTCGATTTATAGGAGTTGCCTGTGTCATTGGACTATTTTTTTGGTGTATCGTAGCCATCGACGAGGTTGAGGAGCATCCGGATAAAATTTGGTTGCATCGTTGCAATTCGATGGAAAAATTATATGAACACAGTGAAAGGTATAGTAACTTTGAAGTAGATATCGTCTTTCGGCAGGATTCGGTATTCGATGTGACACATGATATAGATACTAGTTTTAACCTGTCTATAGAACCTTATTTTGGCTATATTCAGCAAAATGGAGGTAAATTGTGGTTGGATATTAAAAATCTCGATCTGCAAAATGTTTCGGCTATGTTAACTCAGTTGGCTGATCTGACTTCCCGGTATGACATCGACAAAGAAAGGTTGATCATTGAAAGTCGTAATTGGCAAGCTTTGCAGCGATTTACAGAGGAAGGATATTATACTT
>NZ_LARL01000062.1:0-18400 GCF_000980295.1 Odoribacter sp. N54.MGS-14
AATGAATTAAAAAAGGATATGGAAGGGGAGAGGGAAGATGGTGTGGGTGACGACGAAGAAATACAAATGGTGATGTAAAAAATGATGCCGGTGATGATGTAAAAAATGATGCCGGTGATGATGCAAAAAATGATGCCGGTGATGATGCGGGAGATGATACCGGAGCGGAAAAGCAGGTGTTTCCGGCTGCTGTTCCGACAGATGCCGATACAGGTGTTGCTATTCGATATGGTATTGATAATCACGCCATTATTTTACTAATCCGAAAAGAAAAACGGTGGATTTTTTTTGAAAATATCCGATATTTTACTCTATCTTTGCTATCAGAATGAAACGCCACAATAAGACAATCGTAAATCGGGCGAAATTCTACGTTCTTTTATGTGTTGGATCCAATACGGAATATAATCCCCCTTGTCCTGTGCTTGCCGGAAAACAGTTCATAGGGTGAATAGATTCCTTTGACGGTTGCGGGCAGGTTATACGATGGTGCGCACGCGTATCCTATCCGTTCAACTGTTTTGAAGACAGCCTTGGGGCTGTCGAAAAAAATGAATATCTATTTTGTCCGGAAGGACAGAGCAGATGATGTCAAACCCCATAAATTAATGAATTATGGGAAAGGTCAAGCCGGATCTGGCCGGTGCTTATGTGAGCAAGGTTGGTGGTGTCGCTTATTATATAAAGGATGGCGTAAATTATGTCAGGTCTTTGAGTAAGAGCGAATATAAATCCAATACTCCCTTGCAGGCAGAAGTGAAGGCCAGATTCAAATCCGCCTCGCAAATGGCGGGGCAAATGAAGGAAATCGCCAAAGTGGGTTTTCCTCAGCGGAAACGGGGAATAACGCCTAAGAATGCCTGGCATTCGGCGAACAAAGAATGTTTCCGTAAAACAGATGAAGGCATTGAGATCGATTTTGAAAAACTCCAATTTTCGAACGGTAGTCTTTATCCGCCGGAGGTGACGCTGACCTACGACCAGGAGTCGCAGACCTATACAGCAAGCTATCCGGAGATGCCGGCAGAAAGCAACTGCCATCCGGATGATGTTGTGTATGTGCTGCTTCTGGATACCGAACAGCTGTTTACGCGTCTGGTGCCAATAGGGCAGCGCGGTGAAGCCGGAGAAACGGTAATCGAAGTCTCTGATTTGTGGAGTGGCGCTGTTATGGCTTATTGTTTTGCAACTAGTGCAGATGGCAAGACAGCCAGCAGGACGTTACATCTGGAGATTTCCTGACAGGCAGACCGGGCGATTGCCGGAATGAGACATAATTTGCCTGATTATTGATATAGTGTGTCAAAAATTTTTGACACACTATTTTTTTAGTTCATTTTCAGGTGACTTGCGGGGAATGGCAAGGTTTACTCAGACCTCCTGTTTCAAAATCGTCTCTTCGATGATCTGCGGGAAATACCGGTATTCCAGTTCGTGTACCCGGGCGGCAAGGTCGTCGGGGGTGTCTGTCGGGAGCACCGGGCATTTGGCCTGAAAGATGATAGCGCCCTGGTCGTAGTGATCATTGACATAATGAATGGTGATGCCGCTTTCCTTTTCGCCGGCTGCAATAACGGCCTCGTGCACATGGTGTCCGTACATGCCTTTACCGCCATAGGCCGGAAGAAGGGCCGGATGGATGTTGACGATTTTGTTCGGCCAGGCTGCGGTGATAAAAGAGGGCATTAGCCATAAAAAGCCGGCTAATACGATAAAATCGATCTCCTGTTCCTGGAGCTGGCGGAATACTTTGTCCGGATTCCGGAACTCTTCCCGGTTGAAAACAAAAGATGGAATACGGTATTTTTTAGCCCGTTCCAGAACGTAAGCATCCGGGACATTACAAAAGACAGATTTTACGCAGAATTGCGGTTTTTGAGCAAAATATTGAATGATATTTTCAGCGTTAGAACCTGATCCTGAGGCAAATATTGCTATTTTTTTCATGGTGTAAGCATTTAAAAATCAAGACGATAAAGGTAATAAAAGTTTATTCTTGGCAAAAAATTTTTTAGTGAAAAAAATAAAGTCTAAATTTGCCATCTGAATTTAGATAATTATGCAAATCTTGTTGCATAGAGTGTTAAAGTAAAAAGAATGTCTAATTAAAATTTTAAGCTATGTCTGACATTACTGAAAGAGTACAACGGATTATTGAAGAGAAATTAGGTGTAGATGCATCAGAAGTTAAACCCGAAGCTACCTTCACAAATGATCTGGGTGCCGACTCTTTGGATACTGTTGAGCTGATTATGGAACTGGAAAAAGAATTCAATATTACTATTCCGGATGATCAAGCAGAAAAAATTGTTACTGTAGGTGATGCTATCTCTTACGTGGAAGCTAACGCAAAGTAATTTAATATTGTTTTTATGGATTTGAAACGAGTAGTAATTACAGGTCTTGGAACAATCAACCCTTTAGGTCATAATGTGCCTGAGTTTTGGGACAATTTATT
The DNA here is from genome assembly GCF_000980295.1 of Odoribacter sp. N54.MGS-14. Lineage (NCBI taxonomy): Bacteria > Pseudomonadati > Bacteroidota > Bacteroidia > Bacteroidales > Odoribacteraceae > Odoribacter > Odoribacter sp. N54.MGS-14. The sequence goes on from NZ_LARL01000062.1 coordinate 2,459, forward strand.
GAAAGGCGTCAGTGGCGCCGGTCCTATTACTCGTTTCGATGCATCAAAATTCCGCACACAGTTTGCTTGTGAGGTGAAAAATTACGAACCGACCGGATATTTCGATAAGAAAGAAGTTCGGAAGATGGATCTTTATACTCAATTCGGTATCATCGCTGCAAGAGAGGCGCTTAAAGATTCGGGTTTGGACCTGGAAACAGCGAACAAAAAGCGGATAGGTGTAATATGGGGAGCAGGAATCGGTGGCTTGCAGACTTTTTTCGAGGAGTGTGATACTTTCTCGAAAGGAGATGGTACGCCTCGATTCAATCCTTTTTTTATACCTAAGATGATCGCTAACATGGGAGGAGCCATGATCGCTATAGAAAACGGATTGAAAGGTCCGAACTATACGACGGTCTCTGCATGTGCATCGTCGGCTCACGCTATTGTTGATGCATTGAACTTAATTCGCTTAGGAAAAGCTGATGCCATTGTTGCCGGTGGTTCTGAAGCTGCTGTCACCGTTCCTGGTGTAGGTGGTTTCAATTCGATGAAAGCCCTTTCAACCCGCAACGATGACCCGAAGACAGCTTCCCGTCCTTTCGATGCAGACCGGGATGGTTTTGTGATCGGTGAAGGTGGAGCTGCCCTGATTCTTGAAGAGTATGAACATGCTGTGGCCAGAGGTGCACATATCTATGCAGAGATTGCAGGGGGTGCCGGAAACTGCGACGCTTATCATATGACCGCTCCGGATCCGGACGGGGCCTATGAAGTGATGTTGCTGGCTCTTGAAGATGCAGGTATGAAACCCGAAGATATCGATTATATCAATGTACACGGTACTTCGACCGGGTTGGGAGATATCTCCGAACCGACAGCTATCCTGAAAGCGTTTGGCGAGCATGCTTACAAGTTGAATATCAGTTCTACGAAATCTATGACAGGTCACCTTTTGGGGGCTGCGGGTGCTGTAGAAGCGATCGCTTGTACGTTGGCTGTAAAGAATGATATTGTTCCTCCGACGATTAATTTCCATACTTTGGCTCCGGAGCTCGATCCGAAATTGAATTTTACGTTCAACGAGCCGCAAAAGAGGGAAGTGAAAGTAGCCATAAGCAATACTTTTGGCTTCGGTGGACACAATGCATGTGTCGTAATCAAAAAATAATCACATACTAAATTCTTTAGGGCTGTGATTAGGCAAATCATTCAATCCATAAGACTTTACCTGAATCGTAACGGGAAGTTTTATGGATTGTCTATTTCTCAGATCGGCTTTGTGCCCAACAATAAGAGTCTGTATCGTTTGGCTCTGCTGCATAAGTCGGCATCGAAGATGACTTCCAAAGGGGTTGTGCTCAATTACGAACGTCTGGAGTTTTTAGGAGATGCCGTCCTGGGAGCTATTGTCGCTGAATTATTGTATAAATTCTTTCCTAAAAAGGACGAAGGTTTTCTTACCCGTGTCCGTTCTAAAGTAGTCAGCCGCGAATCTTTGAATGAATTGGCCATTAATATCGGCCTGGATAAAGCTGTCGTCGCAAAATCGGATATCTCCCGGAATAAGCATATTTACGGAGATGTATTCGAAGCTTTTATCGGGGCGATGTTTCTGGATCAGGGATTCGTTAATACCAAACGGTTTATCGAGAAGTTTATCTTTCCCAATTTCTTCGATATCAAAGATCTGGTGACGATCGACACCAACTACAAAAGCCGCCTGATCGAATGGGGACAAAAAAATAAAGTCGATATCCATTTCCAGACAGACGAAGTGGCTCGCGGACGTCGTAAATTCTGTTGCACCGTGATGCTTAGCGAGGAAGAAAAAGGAAAAGGGGAAGGCACTTCCAAAAAAGAAGCCGAACAAAATGCGGCTAAAATTGTTATCGATATCTTATCGAAAGAAGCTGACGGAAATATAGAAATTTAAGATTTACGATTTACAATCGATTCTGAACGTAAATCGTAAATCGTAATTATGAATTATCTTACTCTTTCAACATAAGAGCCATCGGCTGTCGAAATCCGGATTTTTTCTCCCATTTCAATGAACAGGGGAACCATTACTTTGGCGCCGGTTTCCACTTCTGCCGGTTTCAGTGCGGTAGATGAAGCGGTATCGCCTTTCAGGCCCGGTTCGGTATAGGTCACTTCCAACACGACACTCGGCATCAACTCGACATACAACGGAGTTTCGGTATCGGCATGTACAACCATTTCTACTGCATCTCCTTCTTTCAGAAATTGAGGGGCATTGATCAGTTCTTCCGGGATGTTTACCTGTTCGAAAGTCTCGGTATGCATCATCACATAGTCTTCGCCTTCTTTGTACAGGAATTGATACGGACGTCTTTCGATACGGGCCGTGTCGATTTTAACTCCAGAGGTGAATGTGTTTTCAAGTATACGGCCGGTTTTTACGTTTCTCAGCTTGGTTCTCACGAATGCCGGACCTTTACCGGGTTTTACATGCTGAAACTGTACGATTGTATATAAATCGTCTTTGAATACAATACATAGTCCGTTACGGAAATCTGCTGTTGTTGCCATTGATTCTGTATTTTTTTGATTATAATTTTATTTTGAGGTTGCAAATATAGAAAAAAGGGATCAAAATGCCAAGTGAATCGCTTATGGATTTCATTCTGAGCTGTTTGGAGAAAACTATTTTTCAATGCATCCGGGGGAATGTCGTTCGTTTGCGTTGGATTGTGTGAAATAATACTGGCTATTTTGAAAAGTGAAATAGATGTAATTTAACTAAGGAAGAGTTTTGAAATGACCCTTAAAAGTTTTGTATTTAACTTTTAGGGGGCATTTCAAAAAAATTACTTTTCTGCCAGCCTTTTTTATTATAGCTCCGAAAGATTATTGAGCGGCTACTTCATTTTGATAAGCGTGATCACCGAAACCTAAAATCGGGAAGAAAACGAAAGGTAAAAGAATCAGACCGATGGTAAAGCCGATTCCCTGACCGAATTTTTTGGCTATTTCATTGTAAAGCATGATAGCGAATACAATATTTACCAACGGAATGAAAAACATGATCACCCACCAGGCCGGTTTGGCTGCTATCTTAGTCATCAGATAGATGTTGTAAATCGGAATGATACATCCCCAACCCGGTTGCCCGGCCTTTTCAAATGTTTTCCACATACCTGCAATTGAGATCACGACAATCGCAAGATAAATAATAGAACCAATCATAATTTTTAGTTTTTAGTTATAAAAGTAATGATGCACACCTAAATCTTGATTAGATTATGCAAATATACATATTTTTGGAATCGGTTACGTCTGATTGGAATTTTTTTTGAATTTGATATCGGTATCTGATCAAAACTTAATAATTCATAAAATTTATGGTATTTATATACATGTTTATCCTAAATGTAGGTTTATTTCGTCGTTACTAATTCGTCTCCAATGGTCGCCAATCCCGATCACCTTCGCCTAACGTTATCACAGAATTGTATACTGGTCTTGATTTGATAAAAGGCATTTTCTTTGGAAATAATCCGGATGATCAGGCTTCCTATTGTTGTAAATTTCCGCTTGTATTTTCTTTACCGGTTAGCTCTGCCGTGAGATGGAGGGTTTTATGCCGGAAGACCATTGGAGCGGGGACGAGGATCCGGTTAGGGTTTCCGAACGCCCGACCGGTGGTGTCTGACGAGCTTGCGAGGAGTTCCGCCGGTCAGTGAAGGAAAGCCTTAGCGGACCGTTCCAGGCGAACCGGTCTGACGGTATAAAAACCGGAAGCGGAATAGAAAGAAAAAATAAACCTACGTTTATAAGTGTAAATATGTATATAACTACCAAATTTATTTCGTCAAATGAATATAGTCCGTCAATATAGTTTGGATGAATTGTAAATTATTCATATGAGTTTCTATTCCGGTCAATTCCTTGATCTTAGCCGATAAAGGCTCCAGGAGTTTATACTCTTTGTTTTTTTCGAATTCCCGGAACACTTCCCGGACAATGGCCATGTCTTTATCCGAAAGCATAGCGATTTGGGGAAAAGTCGGCTGGTAAGATTCCGGTGTTTCGAAAAAACTGATCCGTCTCAGATCGGTGTCCTTTTTTTCATGAATGACCGTGGTACCTGCTGCCAAATCCCCGAGACGCTGCATTTTCGAACTGATGATAATGCTCAGCATAGCAAGAATACCCATACTGGCACTGATGTCTACCAGACGCAATATCCAGCGCAACAGACAATTCCAGAAAGAGAGCTTTCGGCCGTCGAGCCGTACGACCCTTAAATGTAAAGTTAGTTTACCCAGACTCCTGCCATGAAAAAAGTATTCACAAACAAAATGGTAACACATTAAAATGACCAATAAGATAATGGCTGTCGTGGTGTTCCTGAAAATACTACTGAGGGAAGCCAGGGTGAAACAGAGTATGTATATTCCGCCTAAGAAAGCCAGGTCGATGAGGGTTGCCCCTATCCGGTTCACCAATCCTGCCGGCTGGTATGCAATATTGACGTGCTGGGCAGTACGTATAGATATATCCATATAAGTTGAATTTATATTCTATTTTATCTTGCAAACATATGTTTTTTTCTGAAAAAAATATACTTTTATGCTGTTTAACTGAGAGTATGAAAGAAGCCCGGTTTATTTCACGCAATAAAGATAAATGGAAAAATATGGAAAACGGACAGCAACCGGATGCGGAGCATTTGGCTGCTAATTTTATCGAATTGTCCGATGATCTGGCTTATGCCCGTACTTTTTATCCGGGAAGCGAGGTGGAACGCTACCTGAACCAGCTGATTGCCGGTTATCAAACCGATATCAACTCGCGGCCTGTGCGGAAAAATAAACCGATATGGTATTTTTGGAAACAAGAATTGCCTTTACTGTTGGCCAGCGAATACAAAACCTTACTTTTTGCCTTTTTCTTTTTCGTGTTGTCGGCTTTTGTCGGGGTATTTTCAGCTGCTCACGATGAGTCGTTCATCCGCTTGATTTTGGGAGATACTTATGTGAATATGACCATCGATAATATCACTTCCGGTAAACCGATGGGCGTTTATAACCAGGGAGACGAATGGGAGATGTTTTTGCGGATTACGACGAACAATATCCGGGTGTCTTTTATCGCTTTTGCTTTCGGGTTATTTTTTTCGGCCGGAACTTTGTGGATCCTTTTCTCGAACGGGATGATGATCGGTGCTTTCGAATATTTTTTCTATAAATACGGTTTATTGGCCCACTCCGTCATGTCGGTATGGGCACACGGTACTTTCGAGATTACTTCGGTTATTATTGCCGGAGCTGCCGGGCTGATTATGGGGAATAGCTTTTTGTTTCCCGGGACTTATCCCCGTTTGTTTTCTTTCAGGCGGGGAGCTGTTCGTGGGGTGAAGATCGTAGCGGGATTAGTTCCCTTTTTTATTCTGGCCGGCGTGATCGAGAGTTATATTACCCGTTATGCAGATGCTATGCCTGTCGTCGGTGCACTCTGTATCGGGATTTCGGCTGTCGGCGTGATCGGTTATTTTATCGTTTATCCTGTGATCATCGGGCGCAGACAGAAGTTGAACGAAGGAGAAATAGATTGATTGATATTTTAAATATACATGTGAATGGAAAAGATTAATTTTAATCAGGTACGTGGGTTCAGTGATTCGATTACCCTGACTTTTAATTTTATTAAACAGGAATTTAAGCCTTTGCTGAGGTCTTTTGCGGTGATTGCCCTGCCTGTTGTTTTTATCGGATTGTTTTTTATGAGCTATTCGGCTCGTGAGAGCTTGATTACGATCGTACAGCCTGATCAATATGCCGGATCGTCGCTCGATATGCTGACCAATAGCCTGTTGACCAATCTTTTGACGATGGTGATCTATTTCTGGATGTCGCTGATCGGTATCGCTTATATTCGTGTCTATCAGGATAAAGTTGCTGCGGCCGACGAGGCAAGAATCACTCCGGGAGAGGTTTGGCAGGTGATGTGGCGTAATCTGGGTAAATCCCTGTTGTGGGCAGTTATCTATTTGCTGATGGTTGTTTTCGGTATGATACTCTTTATTGCTCCCGGGATTTATCTGGGAGTCGTTTTTGGTTTCGTATTCTATTATATGATACTGGAAAACCGGTCGATCTCGGCGGGAATGAGCGGTTCGAGAGAGCTGTTGAAGGGAAAGTGGTGGAATTTCTTCGGGTATGTGATCGTTTTACAGTTGATTGTCGGCGGGCTTTCTTATATTTTTTCCATTCCCTACCTGGTATTGACTTTTAAGACTATTTTTACCCAGCAGCTTCCTGGAATTTACGAAACGACTTTTAGTCTTTTGTTCGCCAACCTGGGACAAAGCCTGTTGCAACTGATCTCCGTGGTGGGTATTGCAGTCCGGTTCTTCACTTATCTGGAACAGAAAGAACATACCGGTCTGTTGAGTAAGATCGGACAGATCGGGAATAGGGATAAACAAATGCCGGAGCGTGAAGAAATGCATTGAATATATTGTTTTTGTCGTCGTTCTGCTTGTGGGGCGGGGAGAGGAGGGGACTGCTTCGGTTTCGGCGGAGTCGGTATCGGATTCTAGCCGGATCGCTTATCGGGAACGTACTCCCGGAGAAAACTTTTTACAACAGTACCGTGACGATCCGGCATTCGATTATTCGGTGAAACCGGTCGCCGAAACCGGCGATTGGTGGCAGAGATTGAGGTGGTGGCTCATGCAGCATATCTTCGGTAGTTACACGCATAAAGATATCGTATGGCTGGACTTGTTGCTGAAAGTGCTGGCAGGGCTGATCGTCGTTTTTGGTATTTATAAACTCGTACGCAGCAAGTTTTGGCTGACTGCAAAATCGGAACCGGACTTTCAGAAAACGATGGACCCCTGGATAGGTGAAGCCTGGAACGAACTTTCTTACCGGCAAATGCTGGAACAAGCCGTGGCGGAAAATGATTTCAAATTGGCTATCCGCATTCGCTATGGAGGCTTGTTGCATTTGATGGATGAAAAAGGAATGATCCGCTGGGATGCCCATAAAACGAATAGATCCTATTACTATGAATTGAAAGATAAAGCCTTAAGGGATGATTTTGAAAAGCTCGCTTATATTTTCGATTGCGTGTGTTACGGCGATTTTGAGGTGAGTGCTTCTCTGTATGGGCAACTTGAACCGGTGTTCGACGAATTCCGGGATAAACTGAAAAAATGAAGATTAGAAATTTTGTCGGTATTGCATTATTGTTGATCTTATCACTGATCTACACCTGGTATGAGGCAAATCGTCCCCAGCCGGTAGATTGGTCCGAAACGTATTCGCCGAAGGATAAGATCCCTTACGGTACTTACATTACATACCGGAGCTTGCCTGAATTATTCCCGGCTTCAAAGATCAGGACTTCGCGCTTGTCGATAGCCGAAGAGTTCGGAAGTGGGCGGGATACATCTGCCGGGACATACATTTTTGTCGGTTTGGACTATCGGATCGATGCCCTTGAATTGAAACATTTGATGCAGTGGGTAGAGAAAGGAAATGATATGTTCGTTGCCGCCGGGTGGATTGCCGACACGCTGTTGAATGCTTTATCTCTGAAGCTGGAACAGAATTTGAACCCCAGCGGCAGTAAATTGCTTTTTGCTCCCGGGCACGTATATCCGTTTTATAAAATCCGGCACGGTAGCTATTTTGTCTTGCCGGCTGATTTTAAAGGCGAACGTTTGGGGGGTAGGATCGATAATGATTCCACCGATTTTATACGCCTACCCTATGGGCGGGGACAGGTATTCCTGAATTTGAATCCCTGGGCTTTCACCAATCGCTGGGTTTTGGATAGTGTCTGTGGCGATTATTATTACAAGGCGTTGTCGTGGTTACCGGATAAAGGTCGAACAGTGATTTGGGACGCTTACCGCACCTTGGGAAGGCAGGAAGCACAAACACCTTTGCGGGTGATTCTGCAATATCCTGCCTTAAAATGGGCGCTTTATCTGTTGCTGGCAGGAGCTTTGTGTTATGTGCTGTTCCGTGCACGGAGAGAACAACGTCCGATTCCGGTAATCCACCCTCCGGAAAATAAAATGCTCGAATTTATAGCTACCGTGAGTTCACTTTATTATAAACAGAAAGAACATTCGGCGATTGCTTTAAAACTGACCGACTATTTTCTGGGAGAGGTCAGGACCAGATATCAACTGGCTACCGACCGGCTGGACGAACCCTTTATCCTCGGATTATCCGCACGCTCCGGGGTAGAGGAGGAAGATACCCGCAGACTGGTACAGCTGATCACGGAAATCAGGACCACCCGGCAGGTGAATGAAACCGAATTGCGTAATTTGGTACAGGGAACAGAACTTTTTAACAGGAAATTAAATCAATAAAATATGGATACTGGTTTTGAAACGAGAATAGATTTTTCAGCGTTGAATGAGAAAATTAGTTTGTTAAGAGAACAAATGGCCCGGGTGATTATCGGGCAGCGGCAAGTGGTCGATTTGTTACTGACGGCCTTGCTGGCCGACGGCCATGTTTTGATCGAAGGAGTGCCCGGGGTGGCCAAAACATTGATGGCTAAAGTGTTGTCCCATCTGATCGAAGCCGGTTTCTGCCGTATTCAGTTTACTCCCGACCTGATGCCGAGTGATGTCCTCGGGACTTCGGTATTTTTACCTTCTACAGGAAAATTCGAGTTCCGGCAGGGGCCTGTATTTACCAATATTTTATTGGTGGATGAGATCAACCGCTCACCGGCAAAGACGCAGGCAGCCCTTTTTGAAGTTATGGAAGAAAGACAGATTACCAATGATGGCGTAGAATATGCTATGGAGTTTCCATTTATGGTCGTCGCAACGCAGAATCCGGTAGAACACGAAGGCACTTATCGCCTGCCGGAAGCCCAACTCGACCGGTTTATGTTTAAAATTTTAGTGGATTATCCCAGAAAAGAAGAAGAGGTTGAAATATTGGAATTACACGATAAAAGATCGTCCGAAAGTTGGAAAGAACAAACTCCGGTGGTATCGGTCGGGGAATTGAGCTATTTACGGGAGAAAGTACATGATGTGCATGTCGACGAAAAAATAAAAGCTTTTATCGTAGATATCGTCGGTACAACCCGCGACAATGCCTGGTTGTACCTGGGTGCCTCTCCCCGGGCATCGATCGCTTTGATGAATAGTGCAAAAGCATTTGCTGCCATCAGCGGACGTGATTTTGTCGTTCCTGAGGATGTATTATATCTGGCTGCTCCGGTATTGCGGCATCGCGTGCAGCTTTCGGCCGAGAAAGAGTTGGAAGGGGTTGTGGTGGATCAGGTCATTCAACAATTGATCGCTAAAGTCGAAATTCCCAGATAATGAAGGAACTCTTTTTGAACCGGCGTTTTTTTATGTTCCTGTGGGGTGGGGTATTCGCTTTACTGCTGACCTTCGTATTTCCTCGGGTATATCCCTGGGTAATCTGGGCTTTGGGATGCGGAGGGGGACTCGTCGTTGTGGATATCACCTTGTTGTATGGATTCGGAAAGGCATTCGGTGCACAACGTATCGTAGGGGATAAATTTTCCAACGGGGAAGAAAATCCGGTACGGATCCGGGTGGAAAACAAGTATCCTTTTGCGGTCCGGGTGCGTGTCGTAGATGAAGCGCCGGTCGAATTTCAGGAAAGAAACAACAGTTTGAATTTTTGTCTGTCCTCCCACGAACACAAAGAAGGTACTTACTTCCTCCGCCCTGTAAAACGAGGGGCTTACCGGTTCGGGCAGGTCAGGGTATTCGTGACCTCCCGTTTGTCGCTGGTCGAACGCCGCTATTCCTTCGAAAAAGAAAAGGAAGTGGCGGTTTATCCTTCCTTTGTCTCTATGCGGAAATACGAATTACTGGCATTTACAGGCCGGCAGTCCGGTAACGGGATAAAACGGATACGGGTGGCTGGTATTTCCACAGCTTTCGACCAGATAAAACCTTATGTCCAGGGAGATGATCCCCGTACCGTAAATTGGAAAGCGACGGCCAAATGCAACCGGCTTATGGTCAACTCCTATACCGAAGAACGTTCACAACCCGTGTATTGCGTGATCGATAAAGGACGAACCATGCAAGCTCCTTTTCGGGGAATGACGACTTTGGATTATGCGATCAATGCCACCCTGGCCTTGGCGAATATCATTCTGAAAAAAGGAGATAAAGCCGGATTACTGACTTTCTCTGATAAAGCCGGAGCGTTGATAAAAGCAGATAACCGCCGGTTGCAGCTGAATAGCATCAGCGAGGCGCTTTATAGTCAGCAGACTTATTATCTGGAGTCGGATTTCGAGCAATTGTGCATCACGGCTTCCCGGCGGATCCATAACCGGAGTCTGCTGATCCTTTTTACAAATTTCGATACCGTCAACGGGATGAAGCGCCGTTTGCCGGCCTTGAAAAGGTTGACGGATAACCATTTGCTGCTGATTGTTTTATTTGAAAACACAGAGATCAACCGGGTGGTGACCGAACCGGCCTTGAGCATCCGGGATATCTATTTCAAAGCTTTAGCCGGAAGTTTTATTACAGAGAAAAGGCGTATCGCCCACGAGCTGAGAAATGCCGGTATTTATACCATTCTGACCGAACCCGAAAAACTGACCGCTACGGTGATCGATGGCTATCTGGAAATGAAGGAAAGGGGACTTGTTTAAATCTGCTCTTCTGCTGCATCGATCCCCGTTGCAATTTCCTGGATAATCCCTTTTCGGATATAGACTTGCCGGGCATGTTTCCGTACCAATGGGCGGTAGTATTCGAAAATAATTCCTCCGAGAGCACAGGAAACACCTGAGATCAGGATGATAGCCGGTAAACCGGTTTGCTTTTCCAGACTGCCCAGAAACATACTCCCCACCGGAGCTATTCCGGTGAAAGTCATGGCCAGATATCCCATGACACGTCCTCTTTTATCTTCATCGGATAACGTTTGTAACAGGGTATTGATAGAGGCTACCGTACTGATGATGGCAAATCCTGCTGGCAGGCAAATGAGTGCTGCAATCCAATAAGTATCGATATACGATAGAATCATCAGGCTGATCCCCAGCAGGAAGGCTGATATCGTGACTACCTTACCCAGGCCGACTACGCTTTTGCGGGCTGCGAGGTAAAGGGCGGCCAGAAAAGAGCCCACTCCGATGCAGGATAGTAAAAATCCCAGCATCTCGCTATCTCCCTGAAGAATATCCTTGACATAAGCCGGAATAAAAGTCATGAGCGGCAAGCCGAAGAAACTAACGGCACTCATTAACAACAACAGGGCCCGTATGGGAATGTTACCGGACACATAGGAGAAACCTTCTTGTATATCTGTGAGCACATTCTGCCGGCGGTGCTGAACGGTAAAAGGTGACAGGCGCATCAGGGAAAGGGCGATGATGACTCCCAGGTAACTGATCCCGTTCAATAGAAAGCAGAGCCCTTCACCGAAGATTCCGATCAGTACTCCTCCGACTGCCGGGCCGATGAGCCGGGAACCATTGATCACAGCCGAATTGAGCGCGATGGCATTGCTGAGATGTTCTTTGGCTACCAAACTCGGATAGAAGGCTTGACGGGTTGGATTGTCCAGTGCGTTGATGCAACCGATCAGCAGGCTTAAAATCAGGATATGCCATACTTCGATCACGCCGCTCAAGGTCAGTACAGCCATCGAAAGGGCTTGTACCATAGATAAAGATTGGGTCAGGATCAGTATTTTTTGCCGGTCGAAACGATCGACAAAAACACTCATGAGGGGGGTGACCAATAAAATCGGAATTTGGGCCATAAAAGTTACCGTTGCCAGCAAAAATACCGAACCGGTCAGGCGGTATACCAGCCAGCTCATCGCAATCTGTTGCATCCAGGTTCCGGTCAGCGACACACACATCCCCGTGAAATACAACCGGAAATTACGCGTCTTCAACGATATCAGAATAGATGAAAAAGCCTTACCGTTATCCGGTAAGATCTCCCGTAATCCTCGAATCACTTTCTTTTTCTTTTAATCCCTGATTTTGTTTCGTTTAAAGCCCCAGTTCCTCTCCGATCAAAATGACTTTGATTCTGCCTGCCGGATAACTCTTTTCTGTAATTGTCCAGACGTTACAAATCCGGTCGGGGCTATTACAATCCATACATACACCGGTCTTGTGGCATGGGGTACGGAAGCCTTCATGGCGTATTGCATTTCGGGGAGCTGCAATGGTCCTGACCCGGTGCATGGCTTCCTCCAGGTTTGCGGTGATTTTATTGATACCGATGAACAATACCACATGTTTAGGCCCGAAAGTGATACCGCCGACCCGGTTACCAATCATATCCAGATTGACCAATTGACCTTTTTGTGTGAGGGCGTTGCTCCCCGTTAGAAACAGGTCGGTTAACAGAGCCTGGCGTCTCCAATAGATCTTTTGTTTCCGGCTCATACCCGGAGCGAAACTATCGATGACCGAGAGTTCCGGATTTTTTCGCAATTCATTCAAAACGCCCGTAGCCTTCATCGTTTCGGAATCGCCCCAGGAAACAGTCTCCACCTGTAGTCCCGGAAAGATATCCCGGAAAAATATCGCACTGGCTTCGGCTGTATTATGGGCAAAAAATACTTCGAAATGGTTGTGGCGTAAAGCTGCAATAGTTTTGTCGATGATTTCTTTGTTCATATTTTGTTTACTTTTTGTCTGTTTTAACGTATACGACCGATGATTATCCGTGAATCACCGATGCTGTCCGCTGTAGTTACAAAGCCGGTAAAGAGGGTAAAAACAACCTGGAACTCTTGTAACTGAAATGATAGATTAAGTGATGGACAAAGATAGGGATTTACTCTTTTTATCTGGAATTTGTTTGTTAATATTTCATTTTATAATTTTACACCCTTAATAACATCGATTATGAAAAGATTGCTCACACATTTAGGTCTTCGGTTTTTTCTGCTTTTTTCCTGTATTTTTCTTTCCTCGTTTTTTATTTCACTTTCTGCTCAGGAGTTTATAAAAGGGGGGGCGAATGGTTTCGAATGGCGGTTGATAGGCCGTGTATTTTTTGACGGAGGGTATTTTTTTAACGATACCACCGATTTAGGTAGTAGTTTTCAGGTGAACGATATCCGTTTAGGGACCCAGATTCGTTTTCTGGAGCACTGGGAAGCTAAAATAGAATTGGGGTATGGAGACAGTAAGATCAGTATGAAGGATATTTTCCTGACTTACAAATTCGGTGAACAGGCTGTCCGGGTCGGTTATCAATATGAGCCTTTCGGAAATTCCCGGGTAGGAACGACGAATTTTCGTTTTATGACCAATGCTGCTTCGGATAAAGCGTTGGGAAATTCCCGGAAATTGGGGGTAGGCTACAGCTATAATCACCAATGGTTTAATTTTATGGGAGGTATATACAGCGACGGAGATGTACAGAAGTCCAAGTCGCTGGATCAGGGCTATTCCCTGGCGGCGAAACTGATCGGCCGGCCTCTGTTGAAAGATAAGAAACTTGTCCATCTTTCTGTCGCACCCCGGTTCAGTAGCGGACAGGAAACGATCACTTTCAATGCCGGCATACCGACCGATTTATTGACGAAAGACGATAATTCGTATGTAGAGGCAAAAGTGGATCAGGTGATTAATCAATGGAAGCTTGATCTCGAAATGATTTTGCTCTACAATAAATGGTATTTCCAGGGGCAATATTTTCTGGCACACCTGAATCGTTTTCAGGCCGATAATTACAATGGCAAAGGATGGTACGGTCAGATCGGATACATGATTCTGGGAGCAAAGCATAATTATAATGCTGCTACCGGTATGATCGTCAATCCTGCTCCCAAAAGCCTTGAAGTGTTATGCCGCTATAATATGATCGACCTGAATGATGCCGGTATCCGGGGAGGGAGACTGACGGATATTTCTTTGGGAATGAATTATTTTATCAATAAATATGTAGCAGCAAAAATCAATTATACCCATATGATGGTCGGAAATAGTTCGCCCAAGGGAGGTGATGATTTCGACCTGATTCAGGCCCGGCTGCAATTTTCATTTTAGTTTGCAGACGATAAAAATTTCCTTACCTTAGACCGGTCGGAAAAGTCCATAAATTTCCCGGATCGGATGGGCTTATTCTGTCGTGACCGATAAGATTTAATTTTAATAATATGAAAAAGATTCTGGTAAGTTTAGCCGTATTGTGGTGTGTGGCACTCGGTGTACAGGCACAGGATAATCAGGAGTATGAGAAGCAAGTTGCCAAGATGTTGGAAATGACTCATACCATGGATGCCATGAAACAAATCTTCCCTCAGATGACAGCTATGTTAAAGCAGCAGTTGCCTCAGGCCCCCGATGAATTTTGGAAAGAGCTGGATGCTTCTATGAATGGGATGTATGACAAGATGATCAAGGCGGTGATCCCGGTGTATAAAAAATACCTTACGCTGGATGATCTGAAAGAGATCATCAAGTTTTATGAAACTCCGGTAGGAAAGAAATTGTCTGAAATGAATCCCAAAGCGACAGCCGAAATATTACCTATCGCCCAACAGATCGGGATGCAGACGATGCAGGAACTGATGCAGAAAGCACAGGAAAAAGGGTATTTGAAATAAAGGGCGGTTTGTCTTGGAATTTGGAATGGCATGAGCATGAGCCTGAAGGGCTTCTGCACATGCCATATTGTTTTTACCTTTTCGGTTTCTGTTTGAGCAACGGATGGCGCATATCGTATTTCTCTTTCCCATATCGGGGAGTTTCGTAGATATAAGCCGGAATTTGTTTACCTTCCTCCTGGGCTCTTTTAATCAGATATTCCAAAGCGGTCGCATAATAATAATGCGGCATGGCTTCATCGCGGTCGTACATGTTATAAGCGACATATTTGGTATATTTTACCTTCTTGGCCAATTGTTCGAAAGTCAGTTCATTATCGTTATAATCGGGATTAACGCGGGTATAGAAAGACAACGCCTTGACGAATTTGGCCTGATCGATATTTTTATCCTGTGCTAACCGGTCGACTAAGTCCCAGGCTTCGTCATATTTGTTTTGACGGAACAGACCGGTCAGTTCGGCCATTTTCAGGTTATAGTATTTCCCCTCGAACTCGGGCAGCGATTCAGTAAATGCGGTCGGAGCATATGCTGTTGCTTCGGTGAGTTTGGCATCGACGGCTTCTTTACCGAACAGACGGACGAATTCATCATAATGATCGGCCACTTTTTTCACATACGGATTATTGTATCCTCCGATACATTCGACATATAATTCCCAGATTTTCGGATCGGTGAGTTTTCCTCCCATTTCGATCAATTTATCAAAATCCTTTTGTACGTTCCGATTACCGGAAACCTTCTGTCTGTGGATATAGTCGATCAGAAAATCACTGTCATACTTCCCGCTCTTGTATTTCTCCGTTAAGTACACAGAACTGAGCTTTGGATCGAGTGCACCTTCCGCGTCGGCGATAAAATCGGCAGCCGGCTTATTTCCTCCGCTCCGGTGAATGAGTGTCTCTGTTTTGGGATTTACGAAAATATAGCTCGGATAGGAATGGATCCCGTATTTTTTCGCCAATTCCCGGCCTTCTCCTTTTTCGGCATCGATTTTCAGACACACGAAATTTTTATTGTATACTTCTCCTACCTCCGGTAATGGAAAAACCGTCAGGGCCATGTTGAGGCAGGGACCGCACCATTCGGTAAAGAAATCGATAAAGATCTTTTTCTTTTCCTTTTTGGCCAAAGCCACCGCTTCGTCCCAACTGCCGTGGAAAAAGCGGATTCCGCTTTCCTGCGCAGTGGCAGAAAGCAGAATCGCTATAAAGAATAAACTGAATACTAATTTTTTCATTATGGTTAATTTTTAGTTACTACCTTCATCGCCCGGGCAACAATATAACCTAAATATTCCGAATTATTATCTCGGGGGAGATAAGTAACTTCGGTTCCGGTATTGAAGTTGTAATAATAGAAGGTT